>JAYWBH010000304.1:0-5773 GCA_043781815.1 Bryobacterales bacterium
CTGAAATCTTGAAACTTCGTTCTGCTAATCGGCGATCTATGTGGTCTTGCAATATGGTCAATTGCTGGTCCAAAATCTGCTCCATGGAAGTTCGACCCAATGGATGATATGTCGCCATCACGTCTACTCGATTGATAAATTCCGGTGAAAACTTACGCTTCACTGCGGCCAGGCAGACTGCTTCCAGTTTGTTGGCTCCCGAGCTGCCGGTGGTGGCGATGTTGTCAGTTACCATGGCTTCAAAACCGAAATCAGGAGTCATAGCCCGAGCCATTTCCCTTGCTCCCAGGTTTGAGGTCATGAAAATCAGGCTGCGGTCGAAGTTTACAGAAGTGTTGTCGCCCAGCCGTAGCGTTGCTTTATCGAGCACGCCCAGCAGCAGACGGGTCATCGATCCGGCCGCTTTTTCGATTTCGTCAAACAGCACGATAGATAAGTTCAGTTTTTCACTGGTGACGGCGTTCAATTTCATTTGGGACAGCATGGGCTGCGTTTCGCGATGGCCCAGGTAGCCGGGAGGTGCACCGATGAGCTTGGCCACCTCATGTTCCATTTGGAACTCCCCGCAATCAATGCGCAGAACATGTTTGGCACTGCCATGCAGCACTTCCGCCAACGCTTCCACCGTTCGAGTCTTGCCAGTGCCTGTGGGGCCAAGCAGGAGAAATACGCCCACTGGACGACCCTCTGGAGCAAGCCCGGCCTGATACATTTGCACGTAAGGGACCACCGAGGCAAGGCCTTCGGTTTGGCCAACCACTTTTGCGTGCAACTGGTCAATCCAGTTTGGTTCACCCAGTTCACCCGAGCGTCGATTTCTCAAGATTGAAGGAATGTTTCTCACAGCAGGAAGTTTAGGCAATGAAATCGAAATCCAACGGTGAAAGGGCGGTTTAGAGCGCAGTTCCCCTGGGCGGGTTGGAATTGTATGTCTTGAAAAGTTAACAGATTATGAAGGAATTGCAACAGTGACCACAACACAGCCCTATGCTTGTGACTGGAAGTTTAGCGGCTGGCGAAATAATGGTTGATTGCGGTGCAGATGCGGGTGCTGGCGTGACCATCGCCATATGGGTTGTGGATGCGGGTCATGGCCTGGCGAGTTTCGGGATGGTTGAGCAGATGCTCAGCTGCGGCGATGATGCGGTCGGGATTGGTGCCTACTAATTGCACGGTTCCTGCTTCGACGGCTTCCGGCCGCTCCGTCTTTTCACGCAGCACCAAAATGGGTTTACCCAACGAAGGCCCTTCTTCCTGAACGCCGCCGGAATCGGTGATGAGCAGATAGGCGCGGCGCATGAGGTCGACAAAAGGGATGTAATCGAGAGGGGGGCATAAGTGGATGTTCGGATGCCCTCCCAGCGCCTGGTTCACGGGCTGCTGCACTTGCGGATTGGGGTGGACGGGATAAACGAATTGCACATCGTCGCGGTCAGCGAGTTGCAGCAATGCCTGACAGATGTTGACGAACCCCTGCCCATGATTTTCGCGACGGTGGGCGGTGACTAGGATTAGTTTCTTGCTGGGATCAAGATGAGGCCAAGCCAGACCTTGAAGGCGGCCTGCTTCCAGTTCTTCCTTGATGAATAAAATGGCGTCAATGCCGGTGTTTCCGGTGACGAAAATCGTTTCGGGGTCCACGTTTTCGCGTCGTAAGTTCTGTGCCGCACCTTCCGTGGCGGCCAGATGCAGGGTGGCGATGCGGGCGGTGAGCACGCGGTAGGCTTCTTCGGGAAACGGCTGTTGCAGATCGAAAGTGCGCAGGCCGGCTTCCACGTGGGCGATGGGAACTTTGGCGTAAAACGAAGCTAAAGCGCCAGTGAATGTGGTGGTGGTGTCACCTTGAACCACGGTCATATCGGGTTTGAGGTCGGCAAAAACCTGTTCCAGGGAGGCCAGAATTCGGGAGGTGGAGCCGAACAGAGTCTGCCCGGGCTGCATCAGATTCAGGTCGATTTGGGGTTTGACGTGGAAGGCTTGCAGCACTTGATCCAGCATATTGCGGTGCTGGCCGGTGACGCATACGATTGGTTCAAATTGACCGGGATGCCGGCCCATTTCTTTAAGAAGAGGACACAGTTTTATGCCCTCAGGCCGGGTTCCGAAGATGAAAAGAACTTTCTTGGGCAAAACCAGATGTTTTGTGTGATCTGCTATTTGTGCCGGTAGGTAATACGGCCTTTGGTCAGATCATACGGCGAGAGTTCCATGGTAACGCGATCACCAGCCAGTACACGGATGCGGTTCCGGCGTAGCTTACCGGCCAAATGCGCCAGCACAATGCGTTCCTGATCTAATTGCACACTAAACAGGCCCGATGGGAATTTTTCGACCACCGTTCCTGTAACTTCGATACTATCTTCCTTGCTCATTCTCCCCCAGTGTTGGATTGATATGCCGCTGATGCGACTTTTAGATTATAACGCCTATGAGAAGTTAATGTTTGATTGGTTTTTTGTGGCAACGGGCGAATTGAAAGGTTTTGGCAAGCCCTGCGTCTAAAGCAGGAAGATTGCTACGGGGTTGGCATCTATCCCGTCGAACGAGAGCTTAACTGGGACAGATGGGGCGAATGGTAAGCCTTCCCGCAACTTAACGATCACTTGCCATACACCGACCAAGCCAGGTGCCAGCCCGGAAAATGTGACTTCCACGGGCACGCCGCCTAGTAGCACGATGGGGGTAGTCATTGTGGTGGATGTGAGCGCCGGGGTTAACGATCCTGTTGCTGGCTGGTTGTTTACTGGTCCGAATCCCGTCCCATAAATTGTAAGTGACCCGGTGTGGACAGGCAATTGCCGGGTGATTAACGGCTGACCACCAGCAAAGAATATATAGGGTGCCGTGGGGGCAAGTTTGATCGCAATGGGAGGGCTTTGCTGCCCGTCTACAGTGACGATAAGTGTGGCCTCGGAAAGGCTTGCCAACTCCCAGGGGATTTGAACATTCACTTGTCTCAAGGTGGTTGCGTAAATAGGAGCGACAATATCGTTGATAGTTACAGTAGTCCCACCCCGCGTTGGCAGCGGATTGCTTGAGCTTCCTTCTGGCTTTAGTGTTAAATAGGTTCCGAATATGGCGACCACACTGCCTGGTGAAATTGGTGCGTTGGCCGCATAGTTGGCGGCATTCACCACGGCATTGACCCTTGGGGGTCCGGAATCTGTAAGGGTGAACGCCAGCCGCGGCGCACTTTCAGAAAAGCGCGGGACGGGATCGGTCAGACTTGCAAAAACCACTCGGGAAAGGGGGGCCAAGCTGCCTTTTACTGTCGTCGTGCTGACTGTTAAAGTGCCACCGTAGTTGGGTATATTCTGCGTGAACACTACGGCCACTCCGAAGTTGACACTTTCCAGGCTGGTAGGGCTGGCCTCAAGTACCTCCCACACAGCAATTGCTGAGCCCTGATACACGGTGATAGGAACAAAACCATTTGTACCGCTGGACACTGGATAGTAAGAACCATCGCCCAGTGGACCCGTACTGACCATTTGCAGGCGAAGGCTGTTGGATACGCCTGTTGGCTTTTCAGTGACGTACAACTGAACGCCAGTGGGGACACCTTCAAAGTGCGCAATCAGGCGCGTACCCTGTGTGGCCAAACCTGCCTCGGCATAGGTTCCCTGGAAGGTGGCGTTGTAGAATCCGCTAGCGCTGGCAAATACTTTGCCAGGGATATTCTGGTTGGCGTTGGTGGAGGTATCCTCCGGGTGCGTGGCCACTGTGCGCGGTTTGAATGCTTCAGCGAATCCTTCGGTGAAGGTCATGGTGAAATCTGTCAGAGGGCCGGTGGCGTTGTGTGGCGTGAAGGAGGGAAGGGCGGCAGGGGTTGTGGTGAACTTCAATCCAGTTTGCACGAAGCCAATGGTAATTTGTGGATTGCGAATAGGGATAGAGATGGGGCCGCTTGCGTCAACGTAAACCACGGGCGAAAAGCCAAATCCGGTGTTCAGATTGATTACATTAGCTCGAACATTGGTGATCCGCAGGGTTCGGATGCGGCCGGGGCCGGGAGGGTCCACGGGTACGTCGGACCAGATTATTGCATTTTGGCCGAATTGAGTTGCCTGGAAAGTGTTGTAGTGTCCAAAGGCGCCATTATATGAGCCGTTGGGATCGGCCAGGATGGAACACGGCAATTTAGGGCACACTCTTTGAAATTGGGGGGCTGGTTCATCAATGAGTAATAGCGCTTCAGAAAGATCCGGCGATGTGGCAAGTAAGCGGCTGGTGAGGTTGGTATTGATGTATGCCCGAAACGTCACCGTCGGGATGGGCTGTCCGGCAGGGGTGGGGGTGCCGCCCTGGCATTCTAAAACTATGTCAGAAGTCAATTCTGCGATGCCTTCGAGGCGAACGAGTTTCGGAGCAGTATCGACGATAGTGCAGGATAAGCCGAGCGGTGTATGCGTCTGCCCTAAGGCTGGGAGGATGCAGGCTATCAGAAGCGCGAAGGGCCCTGCGGCCCCCAAACTGATGAGGAACTGGCGAAAGCCTGGCAGCCGCTGGAGTTCCGTTTTGCGCGAGTTATTTAAAAGTGGAGTGAAGTATTTCATCTAACTTACCCCGAGCTTAGCAGTTACTGCTGATGAGTAAGTAAATTAATCTGGCATGTTATGATGTTCTCACTCTCCAAGCTACGTGTTTGCGGTGCCGAGAATAAGCTGAGAGTAACAGGAGCGGTTCCAATGGATTCCGATCAAGGTTTGGTTACAAGTAAGTTTCCGCGTACTGCGCAATATAACTCCGAATGGGTTATTTCCTCAGCCAGCGGTGGGGCGAATTCACTGTGGCTGACAGAATGGCTGACTACCGCGCTGGACTTACAGCCGGGGATGCGGGTGCTGGACCTGGGTTGCGGACGGGCTGCGTCGTCCATCTTCCTGCATCGTGAATTTGGGGTGCAGGTTTGGGCAACGGACCTGTGGTTTAGTGCCACAGAGAATCGGCAACGAATCCGCGATGCGGGTGTTGCCGATGGCGTGTTTCCGATCCATGCCGATGCCCGGTCGCTACCCTTTGCCGAGGGATTTTTCGATGCCATCGTGTGTATTGATTCCTACATTTACTTTGGGACGGATGACTTGTATCTGAACAATTTGGCCCGGTTTGTGAAGCCCGGCGGGCAAGTGGCAATAGTCGGGGCAGGGTTGCTGCAGGAAATGGAAGGGCCAGTTCCAGAGCATCTTCGCGAATGGTGGACTCACGAATTGGGGTGTCTGCATTCGGCGGACTGGTGGCGTCGTCATTGGGAGCGCACCGGCATTGTAACCGTTGAATTGGCTGATTCTATGGCGGATGGGTGGCAATGTTGGCTGGATTGGCATCTGTTGATCGCTCCTGATAATGCGCTGGAAATTCAGGCGGTGAAGGCGGATGCGGGCCGAAATATTGGTTATGTTCGGATGGTGGGTCGGCGAGAGGGAAAGGTGGAGCTGTCGGATCCTACGGTGTCGATACCCATGCAATATACGAAGACGCCTTTGTTGAGGTAACTTGCAGATGGTTGAAATCGACGGCTGCGTCTGGCCCAGGAGGCAAAATAATTATGAATAGAAGGGGACTGGGCTGCTGGAAAGAAAAACTTTGGATCTCCATCAAAATATTTTTGGGTCGTAACTATAACAAAACACGACTGTAACCATACTGACTTGAAATTAATTTGGAATATGTTGTGACTAGGGGTTGCATTCACCGGGAGGCCTTGGTACTCTGAGTTTGTCCGAGCGAGACGGAAAAGCGAAAAGCGAAGGCAGACCGGAAACGGAAAGCA
>JAYWBH010000305.1:0-5773 GCA_043781815.1 Bryobacterales bacterium
ATGGATTCCGATGGCTGGTTCTACATTGTTGATCGCAAGAAAGACATGATTGTCGCCTCAGGCTACAAGGTGTGGCCGCGCGATGTGGAGGATGTGTTGTATCAGCATCCTGCTGTGCGGGAAGCCGCTGTGGTTGGTGTTCCCGACGCGTATCGCGGCGAAACGGTGAAGGCGGTAATTGCATTGCGACCCGAGTTTGTATCAACGGTCACCGAAGCCGATATCATCGACTTCACCCGCCAGCGCATGGCATCCTACAAGTACCCGCGCATTGTTGAGTTCGTAACAGAAATTCCGAAGACCGCATCGGGCAAGTTTCTGCGAAGAGAGTTAAGAGGAAAAACCACATGATGGAATTAGGATTCGTCACCGCCATTCTGCCGGAGCTGTCGTTGCAAGAAGTGGCCACTTTTGCTGGTGAAAATGACTACGATTGCATTGAGGTAATGTGCTGGCCCAAAGGCAAAGCCGAGCGCCGCTACGCAGGCATTACGCACATCGACGTGGCCGGATTCAAGGCCGATGACGCGCGACGCGTGCATGATTTAATGGCCAAGTCCGGTGTAAAAATTAGCGCCCTGGGTTACTATCCCAATCCTCTGGCGCCTGACCCAGCGGAATCACAGGTCGCAGTGGAGCATCTGAAGAAGGTGATCAGCGCTGCCCGTCTGTTGGGTCTGGACGTGGTCAACACTTTTGTGGGCCGCGACTTTACAAAATCAATTGACGACAACTGGCCGCGATTTCTCAAAATCTGGAAGCCCATCATCAAGCATGCAGAAAGCAACGGCATCAGAATTGGCATCGAAAATTGTCCCATGTCATTCACCAAGGACGAATGGCCCGGCGGCAAGAATCTTGCCTTTTCACCAGCCATCTGGCGACGCATGTTTAACGATATTCCGAGTGATCATTTCGGGTTGAACTTCGATCCATCGCATCTCGTATGGCTCCACATGGATTACTTGAAAGCGATGCGCGAATTCAAGCACAAGCTGTTCCACATTCATGCTAAAGACGTTCATTTGGATCAGGAAAAGTTGGATGAAGTGGGAACCCTGGCGTTTCCAAACCTTTATCACACACCCAAACTTCCCGGCATGGGGGACGTGAATTGGGGCCGTTTCTTTGGAACTTTAACAGAAACGGGATATAAAGGGCCGGTGTGCGTCGAAGTAGAAGACCGAGCTTACGAAGGAACGATCAAGTTGCGCAAGACCGCGTTAAGGACAACCCGGAACTACTTGCGTCAATTTATTGTGTAAACGATGACCGTACTTAAATTCACGCTTTGCTTCGCTGCCATCGCGCTACACGCACAAGAGGCCAACCTCAATTTCGATGTGGCTTCCATCCGTCCCACACAGGAAACCGGCGGCAACTCAGGCATCAATCAAAAAAATGGTGGAATGAGCACGCACAATGCAAAAGTGATTCAACTCCTGCAATTTGCCTACTCCGTGCAGCCCTATCAAATTATTGGTGGCCCAGGTTGGATGCGGACGGACGGTTACGACATTGCGGCAAAGTTCGATCAACCAGAAGGTGCCGTAAAGCTTTCCAGTAAAGCAGAAACCGCTGAGTCCAAGGCTCGGTTGCGAAGTTTGTTAAGTGATCGATTTCAATTGAAGCTTCGAGAAGAGTCCAAAGAACTTCCCATATACGCCATCACCATTGGTAAAAATGGACCCAAACTGAAGGCTGTTGACCCCGGCGGCGGGGCAAGCATGCACTCAAGTCAGAACAACGGTAACGGCTCGCTCAGTGCCCAACGGACTACGCTCAAAGGTCTCGCAGATTTGCTGGGCAATGTTCTGGGGCGTCCAGTAACAAATGAAACCGGCTTAGACGGCACGTTCGATTTTGAAATGAAGTGGTCCGCGGATCTTGGCCCAACGTCATCGGCAGAGCAAACTGGTCCATCAATATTCACTGCACTGCAGGAACAATTGGGGCTCAAGCTGGAATCGAAGAAAGGTCCTGTGCCGACGTTCGTTATTGAGCGGTTGGAACGGCCTTCAGAAAATTAGAGTTTGGATAGACATAATCCTCACCCGATTCGTCGATTACACGAATTAGATCATTCGCATGCGCAAGTGGGTCATCCACTATCGGATACAGCTTTTGCACCTCTAACGAGGCGGGGTATCCGACATTGCTGATGCAAATGGCAAACCCCTGTGCTTGTGTTTTACGTGATCTCATATAAATTTTAGAACTTTCGGAAGCTTTTGGGATAGGCCTCCTGGCCTGTCCGCTCCCCAACTCTGGAGATCATTCACCCGGTAAAATGGCCTTGCCAGAATTGGCTGCATGAATCTCTTGCAAGTTCCACACTCGGATCGGATCGCGACGCCTACTCGCTGCCGCTTCCGCTGCTGCCTTCGCTGCGCTCATCGTCGTGATGCACGGAATCCGATATGCCACCGCAGCCCGTCGTAACGCTTTCTCATCGCTGAAGGAATGGCTTCCAGTGGTTGTATAAATCGCCAGTTGCACTTGGCCACCTTTCAATAAATCCACTGCATTCGGACGACCTTCATTCACCTTGAACACGGTCTTGCATTTCAATCCGGCCGCAGTCAAAGCCGATGCTGTACCGCGCGTCGCGGCCAGTTCATAACCCAGCTCGGCGAACTTTTTGGCGATCTCAACGGCATCGTTCTTATCCCGTTCATTCACGCTGATAAACACCATGCCATGATCTGGCAGCGGTGAACCGGCACTGAGTTGTGCCTTTGAAAACGCCTCGCCGAAATTGTCGCCCACACCCATGACCTCGCCAGTAGAACGCATCTCAGGCCCCAACACAGGGTCAACGCCTATAAACTTATTGAACGGGAACACAGGCGATTTTACGAAGTATTGAGGCACCGGCAGAACACCCGAAATCCGTCCGCCTGTAAGATGAACAAAGTCCTTCAACTTCTTCCCCAACATCAAGCCCACCGCGATTTTCGGAAGCGGCACGCCCGTCGCTTTGCTCACAAAAGGAACCGTTCGCGATGCCCGTGGATTCACTTCCAACACATAAACTTTGCCATCTTTAATCGCGTATTGAACGTTCATCAAGCCGATGACATTCAGTGCCAGAGCAAGCTTCACGGAATATTCTTCAATCGTCTGGCGCACGGAATCTTTCAATGAAAACGGTGGCAGCACGCAGGAACTATCACCGGAATGCACGCCTGCTTCTTCAATATGTTCCATAATGCCGGCGATCAGCACATCGGTGCCATCAGACAAACAATCCACGTCCACTTCAACGGCCTCTTCCAAAAAGCGATCAATCAGCACCGGCCGTTCCTGTGAAAATACCACCGCTTCTTTCATGTACCGTTCCACGCTGGCTTCTTCGTAAGCAATCACCATCGCCCGTCCACCCAGCACGTAGCTGGGGCGAATCAGCACCGGGAATCCCAGACGCCGAGCCACTGCGCAAGCCTCTGCAACACTGGTTGCCGTGCCATTTTCGGGGCAGGGAATACCTAAATCCACCAGCAGTTTTCCGAAACGTTTACGATCTTCAGCTAAGTCAATATTTTCAGGATCAGTTCCGATAATCGGCACGCCTTGGGCTTTCAAGGGAAGCGCCAGGTTCAACGGAGTCTGTCCGCCGAACTGAACAATCACACCGTCAGGCTTTTCAATGTCACAAATATTTAAGACGTCTTCCAGTGTCAGCGGCTCGAAGTAAAGTCGATCCGAAGTATCGTAATCTGTCGACACCGTTTCTGGATTGCAGTTCACCATGATCGATTCATGATCGAACCCTTGTAATGCATACGAAGCATGGCAGCAACAATAATCGAACTCAATACCCTGGCCAATTCGATTCGGCCCACTGCCCAAAATAATTACTTTTTTGCGACTGGAAACATTCGCTTCGCATTCCGATTCATACGTCGAATACAGGTAAGGCGTGAAGCTCTCAAATTCCGCCGCGCACGTATCCACGCGGCTGAAATTGGGCGTCACACCCAACTGCTTACGCTTGGCGCGAATCTCCAGCGAATCCTTGCCCCATAGCCTGGCCATGGTCGTATCGGCAATGCCGCGACGCTTGGCTTCCCTCATGGTTTCGCTATCAATCGTATCGAAACTTAGCGCTCCCACTTGCGTGGTCAGCGTCACATGGTCAAGCAACTGCTTCAAGAACCAGGGGTCCACTTGGCAATGCTCGTGAATCTGATCCACCGTCCAACCCTGCTCCATTGCGAACAGAATATAGTTCAGACGATCTGGCGTAGGCGTGATGAGTTTCTGCGGGATTAAAGCGACGTCCATCGCGTCCACTTTGGTCGCCGATTTCCCTGTCTCTAAGCTGCGAATCCCTTTGCCCAGGGCCTCCTGAAACGTCCGCCCAATGGCCATCACTTCACCCACCGACTTCATTTGGGTGCCAAGTGTCGGATCAGAGCCAGGGAACTTTTCAAATTGCCAGCGAGGAATTTTCACCACAACGTAATCGATGGTCGGTTCAAAACAGGCTGGCGTCAAACGGGTGATGTCGTTCGGAATTTCGTCCAGTCTATATCCAACCGCCAGCTTCGCCGCGATCTTGGCAATCGGAAATCCTGTCGCCTTCGATGCCAATGCTGACGACCGCGACACGCGCGGATTCATCTCCACAACCACCATGCGCCCGTCCGCTGGATTGATGGCAAACTGCACGTTGGAACCGCCCGTATCCACGCCGATTTCCCGCAAGCAGCGCAGCGCTCCATCGCGCATCATCTGATATTCACGATCCGTCAATGTTTGCACGGGAGCAACGGTGATGGAATCGCCCGTGTGCACTCCCATTGGATCGAAATTTTCAATGGAGCAGACAATAATGCAGTTGTCCGCCTGGTCTCGCATCACTTCCAACTCAAACTCTTTCCAACCCAAAACGCTCTCTTCAATCAGTACTTCATGCACTGGAGAAAGATCCAAGCCACGCGCCAGAATCGCTTCCAGATCTTCACGATTATAAGCGATGCCACCGCCACTTCCACCCATGGTGAAACTGGCCCGTAGAATTAACGGATACCCAACTTTTTCAGCAAACTTCAGCGCCCCAGGAAGACTGTTCACCAGTTGCGATTGCGGCGTTTCCAAACCGATTTTCTTCATCGCATCTTTGAACAACAAGCGATCTTCGGCTTTCTTGATGGCGTCTATCTTAGCCCCAATCAATTCCACGCCGTACTTTTCTAGAATGCCTGCTTCGGCCAATTCAATCGACAAATTTAAGCCCGTCTGACCGCCCACAGTGGACAGCAACGCGTCGGGACGCTCCCGCTCAATGATCTTTTCCAGATAGTCCCGATGCAGCGGTTCCACATAGGTTCGATCCGCCAAATCGGGGTCGGTCATAATGGTGGCCGGGTTGGAATTTACCAACACAACTTCATAGCCATCGGCCCGCAGCGCTTTGCACGCTTGGGTTCCAGAATAATCGAATTCACAAGCCTGGCCAATAATAATTGGGCCGGAACCGATGATCATAATGCGGTGGATATCGTTGCGTCTGGGCATTGTACGTTTAGTGTTTGTGCTCGCGCATCAGTGTTATAAAATCGTCGAACAGGTAGAGCGAATCGTGCGGACCCGGTGCCGCTTCAGGATGGTATTGCACGCAGAAAGCTGGAGCATTCTTCAGCCGGAATCCTTCCAGCGTATGATCGTTTAAATTCTCGTGGGTCAGTTCCACGTCGCTAGCTTTCAGCGAATCGGGGTCTACTGCGAAGCCATGATTTTGCGCCGTGATTTCCACCTTTTTCGTCAG
>JAYWBH010000306.1:0-5760 GCA_043781815.1 Bryobacterales bacterium
AGTCGTTAAATATGCTGGAACAACAATAGCGACGAGCGGTATCACGTCCTGGTCTCCTTCGAAGATTGTCGTAGTATTGCCAACAAATGCACCAACAGGTTCCTCTTTATTCAGTGTAACAGTCAATTCTTACAATGCTATTCAGCCGCAACCTGCTTTTAATGTCCCTGCCCCTTCTAATATTCCGATGATTTCAAGCTTTACCCCATCCGCAGGGGCCGCACCGACGCAGGTAATCATCTCGGGTCAAAACTTCGGAATCTCGCAAGGAGCAGTAACCCTTGATGGAGTCGCTGCTACCGTCGTTGCCTCAGGCTGGTCCCAGAGCCAGATTATAATTACGCTTCCTCAAGCGTGCACAGGACCGGGCTCCTTACAAGTAAGATCGTTCAATGGCGTCATCGCTACTGCTGCGAACAAGTTCAACAACACCAAGTGCCTCCACCCGGATCCAAACGAACTACAAGCTTGTCTGGATGAGGTCGGGCCGAATGGTTACAACAATACCTATTGTACTTTGGGGGGCGGCAGTTTCTATATTTACGACAATGATTCTACGGCGCCACGACCTGCTGGAACATTCCCGCCTATTCGCGTTAGCAGGGGAAACGTGACTATTAGTAGCTCTGGTGGCACGTTGGTCTCTAACATGCTTCTCAGTCAAGCCAGTACATACACGGACAATGGGATCGTGTATTACAACAAGACTCCTATGATGACGATCAATTTCAAAGGCAATACAGGTGGCGTGGTTATTGATGGTCTCAACTTCTACAACGACCCCTCCCCTGATCGCGAGGGAAATTTCATTCAAGTTGAACAAGCAGATATCGGCAGTGCGAATAGTGGGGTCTTTACAGATACACCTGACAGTGGTCCGTACAGCCTGGAAATCAAGAACACCTCTATGTTTGGTGGCCAAAGTCCAAACAACTCTACTACGTCCAATCCTTATCCACATTCCTTTGGGATACAGGTAGTCTACGGTGAGACAAGGGCTGACAATATATACTTCCACAACAATACATTCGAGAGGTCTACTATCGGTTTCTACAAAAGCGATAGTCCAAAATGGTTCTATTCCAGCGCTGCGGTCTCAACCAATTGCGATTCAACGGATCTGTTAGGTAGAACTTTCTTGAACACGACGGATTCAATCGCATCTCGAAATATTTTCATCATGAACAACGCCTTCAAGAACGCCGGACAAGGATTTTTGGTATTCAGTCCTGCCCGGCAAATCCACCTATTGAACAATACGTTCATTAATGATTCTGGAGTTCACCTTAGTTATACGCATGAAGGTGGGCAGATATTCATTGACCAGTGCGTGGATACGATGATGATTGAAAATAATACCTTTACGGGTGCTGGCGCGGTCGCGGATACTCGGATAAGCGGAATCGAAATGTATGGGCGAAATATCACAGTACGGAACAATTCAATCTCCCGCATGTGGCTAGAAGGAATTGGGGCCGGGAACACATACAACGCGAAGATTCTCAATAATTTTATTTATGACAACAATTACGGGGCTTATGTCACTGGTGCAACTCTCGGAGGCATTCAAATCTGGAACCTTTTACCGAGTGTAGATATGTGGAAGGCAAGGGCTGGGAGTGGAATGGTTATTAGTGGCAATTACTTTGGGAATAGCTCAACCGGCCAGAACCAAGTCTACGGGATAAGATTGGGGTATTATACCTATAATCCTAACTGGCCTGGTCCGCTTGATCCCTCCATCCCCCAACAGCCGATTCCTGCGAATACAATGATCGGCCCTAACAACGTTTTCAACTTCAATGGTTATGCCAACACGACTGCGGACGGCTGTTATGCAACTCAGTACACGCCGTTGGTTAACGGTATACCAATAGGAATTACTGTCACGGGCGGTACCGTAAATTGGATGCCTTGTCCATAAAGACTTCCAGCCCAATCGGTCACCCCAAATTTGATCCCGTCAACTCTGCAATTTAACGTATCTCAATTCGGTGGATTATGCAACCCAGCAGACGAGTATCTGGAGGAACTTTAGATGTCTTGTCCAGAGAAAGTACGATTTCTAGATCTTCATTCGAGCTATAGGTGGGCAAAGGAAATCGCAAATTCGTTTCCGAATCGCATCGCGCGATCAGCCCGGCCTGACCGATTGCTGTACCGTTGATTGTTACACTCAACAAGAATGGGGCATCGGATTGTTGAACAGAAACGCAGCTGGCCACAATATGAAGAGATTGTCCAGCTTCGTATCGCCCACTAATTTTGGCCGAGGCATGCTGCGACATCCAACGATGCCCATCCTCAATCGCATACCAACCCTCCTTTAAAAAGTCCTGGAAAAGCCTATTACTGGGATCGATTGACTTAGGCGGGCCTTGGCTCTTAACCCTAGCGGCGAGAATGGCACGATAAGCCGAAGTTATATTGATTATCCGCTGATCCGAAAATCGTAATACCACGCCAGTACCGTCATCGAGACTACGGAGAACTATTGTTTCTGGTGGTGAATACACGGAGAAATCCTTGACCCCATTCCAATGAGTCAACTTGACAGCATCTTCCGCCACAATGTACACCTGCTTCATACCCAAGAGCCGGAAAGGAGAATGAAAAAAGGCATTTTGAAACAGTTCGTCGTCGATGCCTTGGAGGAAAATATTCTTGCTCTTTTGCTTGTCGCTCAACCGGTCAAAAGAGAGCACAAAATGCTTAACAACTTCGCTGTGCTTGCGGGCCTCAAAACACTCCAGCCAAGCCGAATACCCCGATGGCACAGCGAATGTCACGGCAAGCACGGCGGCTACAGTTCTCGCGATGGCTCCCTTGGACCATGCCCATTGCATAGCGTTTGCTGCGACCAATGAAAGCCCGATCGTCGGCACCACTGGATAGTAAGAGCAAATATGATTGGGTACGAGCAGATACGGTCCAATCGCGATTAAGTACCAAGCAAAGCCGAATAGCGCCACTGGCTCTTTTCGGTTCCTTAAGAGAACAAAAGAAAGTAGCATGACAGAGATTACCCCAATTGCTAATTCCTCGGCTACAGGAGCTATTGGCGCAAAGGCATTAAGATTAGAGGGCCACACTGAGTAAGTCCAATACTTGAACAAAGTCGGCAATGTCTTTGCCCCTAGTTCTATGGCGTATATTCCCTGATGTGCGCCCTTCGCAAATGAATTATGGACAAGCGCATAAAGGACGCTTGCAGGAACCATCCAGACCGCCGGGATAACATATTTGCGTGCAAACATGGCAGAATACAAGACAGCAAGCGCCGGGTAAATGACGTTCTCTTCAAGTACGCCGAATCCAACGAGAAATATTGCCCACTGAATTATGTAATACCTAAGTAATCCGGTATCCGCGAATCGAAGGAAATAATAAAATCCCAGTAATAGTACAAAACTACACAGAATCTGATTGTAAGATGACGTCCAACTTAGTGGTCCGGCTAATACACTGTTCAAACACCATAAAGTCGCGGTCAACAAACCGGCGATGGGTGAATTGGTCAAACGCCCAGCGATTCGATTCAACACAATGAGGTTGGCGAACTGCGTCAATAATACAAGAAGTCGGTACGGCAATGCATCTAAGTCAAACAGGTTGCGGAATACCATGAAAAAGGCGCGTTCGCTGATCGGACGAATAGTCCCCTGGGCCATGGGCTTGAATAATGTATCTAACAACTGCGGCAGAGTATTCCATTCGTCATTCAACCCCAGCCAAGCGAAGTCGTCCTGAATGAACCAACAATTGAGACCATGCCAGTAAACAACGGCACATAGAGCCACAGGCATTAACAAGAGTCCATAGGCTCGGTACTTGCCTTTGATTGCTTCCATTTGATACTTAAGTGTACTTCAATTGGAAGTGGCGTTAGGTTTCTATGGCATCCGGTTAAAGTGAGTGTGGTGTGGTGCACCGTATTCAGCCTATAATCATGTCATGGTGAGGGGCTGCGCAAAAATTGTCCGACGACGGTCGGTATTGAGTGCTTTCCACCAGTAAAGTTCATGCATTGAGGCCATTCATGAAATTAACAGAGAGGTTACTGGTGCTTGGAATGGCACTGATCCAAACCGCTGCCTTGGGTGCCGATTGGAATCCCAAGTTGACAGCCGAGTATCTGGACAACAGACAGCAGGAGTGGTTTGCATGGGCACCCACCAAATCAATTGGAGGCCCTTGTGTATCCTGTCACACTGGCGTCACCTATTTGATGGCCAGACCGCTACTGCGTCGTGCACTGGGGGAGGCTCAGCCCACTGCATACGAAACGGGCCTGTTGAACGGGTTGCGCGCCAGAGCGGCCAAAAGGGAACCGAAAGACATTTCCGCGTATTTGAAGGAACCCGCTTCGACGCAGGCGATCGGCGTTGAATCGATTTTGGCGGCATTGTTTCTGGCTCGGGAAGATGAGCCGCGCGGTGTGCTGGGTCCACAGACACTAAAAGCCTTTGACCGCCTTTGGGACTTACAGCAGAAGGATGGGAAATTGAAGGGTGCCTGGGCGTGGTACGATTTCAGCCTGGACCCATACGAGACTGCGGATTCAGCCTTCTACGGTGCGACGCTGGCGGCGATGGCAATCGGCAGTACGCCTAAAAGTTATCGCGATCAGGAAGAGGTAAAGGTGCGGATCTCTGCACTCAATGGCTATCTTTCGAGCGCTTACCCACAGCAGCCACTGCACAATCAATTGATGCTTGCCTGGGCGTCAACGAAATTGCGGGGGACATTGTCTAATGCGGTAATCCGTAGCCTGGTGGAAGAAACCCTGAAGAAACAACAGGGTGACGGAGGCTGGACCATGGCGTCGCTGGGGCCCTGGAAGGAGAACACGGTGGTGAAACCGCCTTCTGGCAGCGACAGTTATGCGATTTTAGTTCATAAATGCGCCTTGCCAAACGTGATTTACCGGCACCAGTTGGACCCATCAATAGCAACGAATCTTTGGTAGCCAAAGCAACCTGCTCAATGCGTTCAATAATGCGATTAAACGCTGGATTACGAGTCTCAATCCCACCCTTCAGAAACGAAACGCCTTCCAATTGTTCCTGCTGAAACCGCGATGCAATTCCGTCGTAGCGCGACAAATCCAGATCGATCACCTTGATTGTTCCCGCTGCTGAGCGATTCCGATCTGGAGAACACTGCAGCAAACGCCCCGGAAGCCAGCGCGATTCCGTCAGTAGAAATAAACAAATTTGCGCCACGTGGGTGCCAGTAGTGATGTGGATTAAATAATCGTTGGCATCGTCAAATGGGTAGCTTTTGGCAAATGCAAACAAAGTTTCGTAAACCTGCTCAAAGTCCCATGCGTCGCCGAATTCAATTGGATGCAAGCGGACATCGGTTTCTGGCGAGACACTATGAATGTCTTTCCGCACCAGTGTGGCCAGGGCCGTATCGCGTTGGCCATATAAAAGTTCAAAGCGGCTTACGATGAGATCGGGCTGATTGCAGAGGGCAACCGAGGGTCGCCAAGTCTGCCAGCGATCGGCACTCTTTCCCTGGTCGAGGCTGGTACCCAGAAGACCGATCACAACAGTTGGCATATCTTATATTCTAAGCTTTTATCTTAAATACTATTGGCACTGAGCAAGCAAAGTTAGCAACTGCCTTAAAAACAATGACTTAGAGTTTGGTCGTGCAACTGCATTCTATAAAGACAGAAAGCGAATCAAACATATGGCAAACACAACACTTTTCGCCAGCCTCCGTCAGGCCTTGATCCCAACAACGGATGCA
>JAYWBH010000307.1:0-1798 GCA_043781815.1 Bryobacterales bacterium
ACGGTGACAAGGCCGAGTTCCGATTGGACAGGGTTGACAGGTCGGGTGCAGCCGCATTTGGTGGCGGAAATTGGGGAGCGTCGTGATTTGGATATTTATGTATGTGGGTTGAACGAGATGGTCAGCGGGGTAAGGGAGTTGCTGGCTGGGATGGGGTTCGATAAGAAGCAGGTTGTGCATGAGAAGTATGATTAGTGTCGCTGTAGATTTGGTAGAATGAGGGCATGGCGAAAGTTATTTTTGATCCGAAAACATTGCCTGAACGCATCGTTCCCATTCCGGGATCGAATGCCCCTATTTCTATACTTCCCTTTAAGGATCTTGGCCACCCGGAAGAGGTGGAGTCGTTTCGAGAGCTAATTCGGGAAATTCGGAACCAATCCTCAATTCGACCTGAATGAGAGTGCTCCTGCTCGACACAAACATTGTGTCGATTCTCTTCAAGCCTGACCATACCCTGTACCAGCTATGTTCCGCAATTGTGACTGGTAATCAGTGCTTCATATCTTTCATGACTCGCAGCGAACTGTTACTTTGGCCAAGAGTGAATAGGTGGGGACAAGCGCGGCGCACGCAATTGGCGGGTCATATTGATTTATTTACAACGCTGTTGCCAGACGCTGTTTGCCCAACGAAGATACTTGCGTGGCTTGGGCAGACATCATGGCCGAAAGCAAGCACATTGGTCGACCAATAACTGCTTCAGACGCCTGGATTGCAGCAACAGCCAGGCGATGGGAAATAGCACTTGTCACGGCGGATAATCGCGATTTCGAACACCTTGATGGTTTAACGCTGATTCCTGTTTGAGCCTTGCGGGATACGATCTAGTGGGTCAGGCCACCACTACTTGCTCGGCGGCGAAGAGCGTGGGACTAGTTGAAAGGTAACAGGATCAATCTTAAACTCGCTTTTTTCAGAATCATAGTTACAATGCATGGCCCGCTCAGCAATGCTTACTTGTTTCACGATTTGACGCAGTTCGTTAGTATCTGGCTTATCTGGAATCCGTCTAGCTAAACCAGCCAGGGCCTCGCCCCACTCTTTACCCTTTAGCCCGCGATTTGTGATTCGCTCGTACGCTTCCGCCAAGTCCTTTGCCCTCTTAATTGAGCCCCAATCGGCGTCCCGAACTGCCTTGCTTAACTCGGATGTACCGGCTAAGCTGGCGGATACTTCTTGGAGTTCATCCAAAGTGAAATTCGCGAATTCGAAGTCCGGTTTATGCATATGCACAGCGCCTACCACAAGATCGTCATGGCACAAACCCCTGATTGCATTGACGTTTGCGTCAACATCATCGTCAATGGAGATCATGCTGAACCGTCGTTGCGCGAGATCCTCTTTGATAAGATCCCTCAGCTTAAGAGCTACATTTTCGCTATTGCTGTTAAATTAATAGGGCCTATGGCGTCTTACGTCTTCGCAAAATAAAGCGAGCAGGCACGTTCCAAATCGGGCTTTGCTGCGTTGATGGGACGGTTTTCATAGCTGGCAATGGCGCTCAACAAGTTGCAAATATCGTTGGGATAACAGGCGCGCAATTCCCGACGGCCTTCCCGTAAGCACAATGACCGCATCAGTTCCGCAGTATCAACTGCATACGGAACGTTGCGGGCACTAAAGACTCGCTCGAAAATACTATCGAACTGCTCTGGCCCAACCGCTTCCACAAAAATTTTGTTATGAATGCGTCTTAGAAATGCTTCATCAGCCAAATCGGCTGGCTCCAGGTTGGTGGAGAAAACCACCATTAACTCAAACGGGATTTGGAACTTCACGCCGTAGCGCAACGATA
>JAYWBH010000308.1:0-16580 GCA_043781815.1 Bryobacterales bacterium
CGCGATTGCGCATTGTTCGTGGCCGGAACTCAGGACATCTACCCCAATGAGTGACTTCAAATATGAAGGTTCCGAATTGGATTTGTTCGCCGACGTCCGCAACTGGAAGTCGTATTGGTCGCAGCAAATTCGGACCTTCATAGCGGGCGACGTTGTTGAAGTAGGAGCCGGAATCGGATCCAATACACCCTTCCTTGATTCGGGGGCTAGGGGAAGATGGGTCTGCCTGGAACCAGATTCCAGATTGTTTCTTCAACTAACTGGGAACTTAGCCAAAGTTACTACCCGAAATGGATATGAAACAGTATGTGGGACGTTACCAAGCCTGGATCTAAGTCATAAATTCGATACTATCATTTACATTGATGTTCTTGAACATATCCAGGACGATCAGGAAGAGTTGGCCATCGCGGCATCTTACCTGAATGCAGGTGGTCGAATCATAATTCTCTCTCCTGCACATAACTGGTTGTTCACCCCTTTCGATTCGGCCATTGGACACTTCCGTCGATATAACCGTTCTATGCTGAAAACCATTTCTCCAGAAAATCTTAAGCTTGAGCAAATTTCCTATCTGGATTCTGTTGGCCTCTTACTGTCAACGGCCAACAAGTTATTCCTGAAGCAATCTATGCCCACCAAAGCGCAGCTTCGTTTTTGGGATGGCTGTGTAATTCCGGTATCGCGGATTCTTGACAGATGTTTCTTCAACAAAGTCGGAAAATCCATTGTGGCCATCTGGCGGCGCGAGATTGACGAATGTCCCTAAGAATAACGGCGGTACTTGGCACCGCAATGCTGGGCTTCATACTGCTATTTGTCGGCTTCTGCTCAGTGCTTGGTGCCATTGCCAGGCCATTCTGGTATGACGAAATCTGCACTGTGATTGTATGCCGCTTGCCCGATGCAAAAGCAGTTTGGGACGCTCTACAGAATGCCGCCGATACCAACCCTCCGGTCTTTTACTTCATCGCTCGACTGAGTCGCAGAATTATGATGGACGACCACCTGAGTTATCGTCTGCCTTCCATCCTGGGATTGTTGGTCACCATTGTGTCTACCTATCTGATCCTTTCCAAAAGAGTGAACCGTTTGTCAGCATTGGTGGGTGCTACTTTTATCCTTTGCAGTCCACTGGCCACTTATGCATTTGAAGCGCGGCCTTATGCGTTAATGGTCGCTTGTGTTTCATTGGCAATCCTCGCCTGGCAGCGGATAGACGACTCAAAGCTATCTGCATTTGCGTTAGCCATCGCGCTGGCTTCTGCCGTATCGCTGCACTACTACGCGATTCTTGTTTGGCCGGCATTCCTAGCAGCCGAAGCGTCAATATTGTTGTACCACCGTCGCTTCCGCATCGGCGTATGGGCTGCACTCATAGCGGGCACAGTTCCATTGCTATTCTTCGCCAACCTTTTACTCAATTTACGGCAGTATTATGGACAAAGCTTTTGGGCTCGTCCCAGCTTCCGACAACTGTTTGCCGATTACAGTTGGCTGTTCAATTTCAACGGCTATTGGGCCTGGATTCTGGCAGTTTTCATCATAGGGATGGCTGCCTATTGGAGCCTTCGCCAGACTGAGTTGCTGAGTTCAGCCTTGTCCATGGAAGAGAGTATTTTAATTCTTCTGCTGTTGTGTTTACCTGTCATCGCCGTCACCGTAGCAAAGGTTAGCCATGGCGGAATGACCAGACGCTACATGGTGCCGACCATTGTTGGCGGCGCTTTGGCTTTAGGCTATTTGGCCAGCAAAGTACCTGCATTAGTAAATGCACTTCTACTGAGTTTGATGTTACTGAACTACGGTTCCAACTCAGTAAGTGACTGGAAGCGATTGTCCGGCGGATCTCTCTATGAAGCCAGACAAGGTGCAACAAATGATGTGAAAATGATTTTGGATCAGCACGCCGCGTCCGGTCTTCCCATTGTCATTTCCTCCGGTCTTCGTTATCTGCCCATGGCTTACTACGCGCCAGTCGATTCAACTCGAAAATTATACGCAGTTACTGATCCGCCAACGGCTGTCAAGTTGGTGGGTACCGATTCTGTGGACCTTGCTTTGCTCGCTTTGCGCCGATACTTTCCGCTTCGGGTTGAAGACTATGAAAGTTTTGTATCCATGCACCGCGAGTTCCTGGTTGTCTTTGGAAATGAAGATGTTTTCGATTGGTGGCCCGCGCGCATTTCGCAAGAGGGGCATAACATTCAGTTACTAACCGAAAGCGGCAATTACAAAGTGTATAAAGTAGTTTTGAAGCCCTAAATCTGCACTTAACTGGGCCAATCCCCTGGCTCACTTGTTTCCATTTCCAGCCACCCTTGTTGGGGAACCGCTGCCACTGGCAGATGATCCTTCCACACCGATAACTGAAAGCGTAATGCTTCGCCAGGCTGTACTCCTAGCTCCCGCAATGGAAATGCGGCTTCCAATATCCTCTCCAAACAGAACCGGTTGGCAGTTACTTTCAATTCCGCTGTATCCGATTTCAAATGTAACTCTAAGCTTGCTGCAACCGGCAATTCGTGGAAGTCCAGACGTAAATAAAGATTCTGTCCGTCTGTCCCGTAAGATAGACTTTGCACCATGCCGCGCTGGCTGTGCATGGCTCCAGAACGATCTTCCAAACGGTAATTCCCAGCACCCAACCATTCAAAGTAGGAACTGACTACGCCATCAATTGTCGGCTTGATATGGCCTGTGGGCTTATCATGCAGGTCAGTCACACTCATGTGCAGAATGGGACGCGACAGTTCTTCTGGCGGTGAGATCTCAAGGCATTTATAAACATTGGCCAAGTGACCGCGAAACAGTTGATCAAATTCCAGACGGTTCGCTGAATCGTGCTCTGGACCGTACCACCAGCACCAATCACTACCTTGGGCAATCAGCAATTCTTCAAACGCCATGGCTTTTGCTTCCGGGGAAACTTTGTCCTTACCCGTCTCGTAAGATTCGCGAGCGCGCAACAGCATAGTCCAGGCTTGATTGTCTTCTTCTGCGCCAATCCATACATCGAAGTTCGCACCAATCCACGAGCCAGGAAAAATATGGCCAATGTCGTGCGCCTGATTTTGATTCAGTGCCTCACTTACAGTAAGAGCCTGCATATCGGGTGCATCGCTGATGCGCTGGTAGAGTTGACGCAAAAATTCGCGACCACCTTCTTCGTAATACTCCCAGGCATTCTCGCCGTCCAATATGATTGGGACCACCGCATCGCGACCGCCGCAATTTTCGCGAATCCGATCCAGAAAATGTTGTGCCGCTTCCGCCGCGCCCATTTGCGAATACACGAAGCCGATCAAATCACTCAAGTAATGGTCGCGAAAGATACAATGCATCTCGCGTCCATCTTTTTTCCACTTATAGGGCCGATACGTTTCGTAAGTTCCCGCAACCGTTCCCAATGTACGACCAAGCACGCCGTTATCTGTGGCGAACCATTTGAACCCAACTTCGGCAGCAATACGCATGGATTCGTCGGACACTGACCCTTCCGATGGCCAAAGCCCCGCCGGCGCCACTCCAAACGTAGCTTCCATATATTCACGGGCCTTCACTAACTGGTAGCGCGCATCTTCCGGATAGCGGAAGCGCGGAGGCAGCGGAACACCGGGGTGCGACACGCTGGCAATGTCGGAATCGCACAACAGCGGCAGAATGGGATGGTAATAGGGCGTCGCGGAAATTTCGATTTGCTCGTGTGCAGCAAATTCCTTATAGACGGGCAGCACTTTCGACATGATCTCGCGTTGCTTGCGTCCCATTAAACGCTGCTCTTCAATGGTGAAGTTGCGCCCCTTACGAACCAAGTCGCGGACGTCACGATCATCCTTCAGGAACTCTTCGTCGAACCAGGCTACCTGACTCAAAACTTGTAAATCACGAAATTCTTGAGCGGAAAAAGTGCGACGTAACTGCTGGCTTGCTTCGTATAGTTGGCCGTAACGTGGATAGCGGTAGATCATGCGCGCCACATTTGCCTGAAAGAAATACTGCAAAATAAAATTCTGTTCGGGGAGTGTCAGTTCCTCAGCAGGCTTCAAGGCGCAGCGCAGAAATGGATCAACCGCCGTACCCGATGCATACTCTTCCAACTGCACCATCATCGACGGAACCAGGTTGAAAGTCTGGTGGACCTGCGGAAAATCCTCCAGCACTTTCACCATGCCGTAGTAATCTTTCAAGGCGTGCATGCGCGTCCACGGCAGCTTATACTCGCCGCTCACCAGATCCTTATAAAAGGGCTGGTGCATGTGCCACACGAAACAAAGTTGAATTCGGCCCATTATCTTGAGAAATAACTCCGCACCGGCACCGGCGGCTCTGTACCTCGAATGGCTACCCAAAGAATTTCATTTAACTCATCGTCATCCACATCGTCCGCATCAGCGAAGTTCATGCGGCGCGATTCGGCAGCTTTGGGTGCATTCTCCGGATTTCTTGCATCAATCGGAATTCGGGGCTTTTCAGCCGTATACTGTTTCAGGTTGGGCGTCATCTGGAATGTACTGGCCATAGGTCTTGCTCCTGCGTCGTGCATAGTCAAAGGGTTTAAGCCAAGGATCAACTCCATAGTACGCAACATGGAAACTGTGTTGTACATGGTGTGGTCAATGGTGCCGCGTTTCACGTAGGGGGAAATCACATAGGCAGGGGACCTGTGAGAGTCCACGTGGTCTGGTCCGTTCTGGGCATCGTCTTCCAAAACGAAGATGGCGGTTGTGGGCCAGATCTTGCTTTTCGATACAGCTTCCACAATTTGACCCAGCGCGTAATCGTTATCCGCCATCAGCGATTGCGGAGTGTACTTTCCAGGAGTAGTGCCGCTTGTATGATCATTGCCCAGGCGCAAGAGAATAAACTTTGGCACCGTGTTTGTATTTTCCATCTGCTGTAAGTCGGCGATGAATGTCTTGGCGCGGTTCACGTCCAGATAATCCAAATCAAAGCCGCGGTAATCGAAGTTAGTGGAAGAAGTAAGTTGCGGGTCGCGCACAGAAGCCACTTGTTTGCCATCCGCCGGAGCATCTTTAATGTTATTCACAAAGTAACCGTAGTTACGCATGGTTAAGCGCTTTGACCGCACAGAACTCCAAATGTAACCACCTGGCGGCGTGGCGGCTGGTTCACCGCCTTCATAATCGTAAGTCTTGCGACGACCCGCGTAACTGTTGGGCCACATCTTCTGCACATAGTCAGGGGCAATGCCTGCAGTGGACCAGTTATGCCCATCGGCACTTACATCGGCATTGACATAGAAGTTGTCCAGAAGAATAAACTCACGAGCTAGTTTGTGGTGGTTCGGCGAAATCTTCTCCGTGAATAACGTCAAGTTGGGGTCGCCATTGCCAATACCCAAATCACCCAGCACCTGATCGTAGGTGCGATTCTCTTTGATGATGTAAATGACGTGTTCCAGCGGACCTGCACCACCTTCACTGGCGTTCTGTGGAATTGGTGTAGCGGGATTGCGGTGGGCCACTTGGTGCTGTTCGGGATTGTAAGGTGAGTTGAGGCGAACGGTCTTTGACCACTGGTCCAACTGGTCGCCCTCAAAGGGATCAATGACCGACATAGATCCGGTTTGCAGCACGCCCACATACTGATCGTTACGAATGCCTTCGTGGCTGGGAGCTGCTTTCTTCGATGGGTCTGGACCTTTTGGATTCGGAAAGCTGCGAGTGCCACGACCATTGAAAACCAGCAGACGATTGTCGGGTAGCACGCGGGCCGCAACAGGGTACCAGCCAGTGGGGATGAAGCCTTCCACGCGAGACTTCTTAGTGGATACATCCACCATGGCCACGGCATTGGCATCGGAACATACAACAAACAATTTGTTTTTATCAGGACTCAATGCAACAGCGCTGGGCGTCATACCGGCGGGCATTACAGGGTACAGCCCCACGTTAATTGTTTCAATGTTGGATACGGTTCGTTCCCCAGTGATACCCAGAACATTCACGTTATTGGTATTGCCTGCGGTAACAAAAATGCGTGCCTTGTATTGATCATCATCATCGGCCTCAGCAGTGGCTTGTTTATCCCGCCAAACCATATCGGTTGGGTGAGGTCCGGTCTGTATCATCCCAATGGAACGACCTGTATCCGTCTCATGTTGGTAGACTGCGGAGCCTGCCCAGGCAGATACGAAATAGGATTTGCCATCAGGGTGGAACAGGATTTTGTAGGGACGTTTCCCAGTACGCCAGTGTTCAATCACCATGCCCGATTGCGGGTTGATTACGGCCACTTCATCGCGATACAACATGGCAATGTAAATCAATCGGCCATCGGGAGAAAGTGCCAGATCGCCCACAAAATCAGTGGGTTTACGATCTTTTTCAGAAACCACCGGGAAGGTCCGACTTAGTTCCAACTTGCCCTCATTGGTGAGGAAGCGATATTCGTAAATAACTGATCGCGATCCGCCGCTGACGTAGAGCAGATTGCCCCCTGGAGCGAATGCCATTCCCAACCACGCATCCGGCAAATTGATTTTGCTTTCCAATTGCAAGGTTTGGGCGTTCATCACGTGGATGGATGGCGGCTTGTAGCCACCATGAAGAATCAGCAAGTGTTTGCCATCAGCGGACAGCAAACTATTCATCGGCAGCGTATCCAGCGCGATCTGTTTTCCGGCTGGAGAAAGCACATTACGTCCAGGAAGCAGGAATCTGCCGCCACTTAAAGGTCCAACTTGCTCTAATGGAACAGGCTGCGAAATCAACATTGCGGCTATGCCAAAAGTGAGCAGCATAACGGCCAAAGCTTGTTTTGTCATTCAGAAAACCTCTGTGCAATTGGGTAACGTCGTCCCATGCCGAAAGCCTTGCTGGTGACCTTCAATCCGGGTGCCGCCTGTTGGCGTTTGTACTCGTTGCGATCCACTTTCAGTGTGATGGATCGCACTAAATCAATAGGAAAATGGTGCTGGCTGGCGATTTCCAGCGCTGGTTTGGCTTCCTCAATATAGGCATGCAGGATGGCGTCCAGTACGTCGTATTCAGGAAGGGAATCCGTATCTTTCTGGTCAGCGCGCAGTTCCGCAGAAGGCGGCTTGTTGAAAACAGCTTCAGGAATTACGGGACCAAGCACTTGGTTGGCCACATGGCACAGTTTGTACACCAACGTTTTGGGGACATCGCAAATCACGGCTAAGCCACCGCACATATCGCCGTAGAGCGTGCAGTATCCCACAGCCATTTCGCTTTTGTTCCCAGTTGTAAGTACCAAGGCACCCCACTTGTTAGACAGTGCCATTAAAGTGTTGCCGCGTAGCCGTGATTGAATATTTTCTTCAGTAACATCCAGCGCGGCCCCCTTAAACACAGGTGCCAAAGTGCGAATGAACTCGTGGTACAAACCGTTGATGGAAATCAGTTCAAAACGAATGCCCAACCGCTGAGCCATATCGCGGGCATCCAGTACGCTGTGATCCGAAGAGTACGGGCCGGGCATGCCCACTCCAATCACATTTTCTTTACCTAACGCACTTACGGCCAAGGCCGCCACCAGAGAAGAATCAATGCCGCCAGATAAGCCGATGAGCACTTTTTGAAAGCCGCATTTCCGCACATAATCGCGCGTGCCCAACACCAGTGCCTGATACGCAGCTTGATTTTCATCTTCAAAATTGGCGTTGTTTTCGCCAGTGTTGGTGGTTAAATCCACCACTGGGCAATCTTCTTCAAAGCTACTGGCGGAAGCGATTAATGCACCTTCCGCATTCAAGGCGAAGCTGGAACCATCGAACACCAACTGATCGTTACCGCCCACCGAATTTACATACACTGCCGGAATGCCATGCCTGCAACAAAGTGCTTCAAACATTTGCTGACGCTGTGCCCGCTTGCCCATGCTGTAAGGGGAAGCGTTGATGCTGACTAACACCTTGGCACCCTGCCTGACTAGTTCCTCCACCGGGTCGCGATCATATTGCGGATGCCGCCAAAACGACTTATCGTTCCAGGCGTCTTCACAGATGGTGAAAGCCACCGGAGTCCGGCCAATGTACACCAGCTTTTCCATGTCGGCAGGAACAAAGTAACGTTGTTCATCAAAGACATCGTAAGTGGGCAACAACATCTTCTGCTGTTTAGCCAGGATCTTGCCGCCTTGGGCAATGATAGCCAGGTTGCGCACACGTCGACCATCTTCGGAAGGTTCAATGGTGCCTATCACCATAGCAGGAGCAAGGTTGGCCGTTGCCGCTATAAGACGGTCCACGGCGGCCATACATCGCAGAACGAAGTTTGGCCTTTCAATAAGGTCTTGCGGCGGGTAGCCGCTGATGGAAAGTTCGGGGAAGACGACCAGGTCCGCACGTTTTTCCGCTGCTTGACGAACGAAGGCAACCATTTTGTCGGCGTTGCCTGTCAGGTCGCCAATGGTTGTGTTGATCTGCCCAAGAGCGATTCGCATTCTTTTCCATTGTACCGGGATGGACGCTACTTAGCGAAAGCAGTGTCCAATCCGAGTCTTGACAGCTAACCGACTCCCTCGTGGTCGCGGCTCGGTATCGAATCTTCGTTCATCTCCACCTCATCCGCTTCCATATGCTCCAACCCTTCGGCACCAGCGGCATAGCGTTTTAGAACTTTAATTGTGACGTTGGAAGAGAACCCTGCAGTGCGCAATCTACGGTATGCCGATTGCAAATTCTTTGGTTCCGATAGAAACACATCCAACTGCTTGCCTCGAAATTTACGTTCCAAATAGTTAGCCACTAACTGCTCTTCATCCGATCCAGCATAGGTTTGTTCAGCAATTTCTTTTGCCAATTCGCTGGGCACACGTTTCACTGCCAAATCGCGCAGAATGCGACCCTTGCCGAAGCCACCGCTTTCCTTACGCACCTGGGCGTAAGAGGTGGCAAAGCGTCGGTCATCCAAAAATGCGAATTCTAATAATCGAGCCATGGCCTGTTCAGCACCGGAAGGTTCAATGGAACGTCCCAGTAACTTGGTGCGCATTTCGGCTTTCGAATAATCGCGTCGGCCAAGTAGACCCACGGCGTAAGTGTAAAGCTCTTCGGGAGCAAGTTTGCGGGGAGGTTTAAATGCCATGTAACAAAATTCTGGCAGTGTAGACGGACAAGTGCAACCATACGGTACACTGATTTTATAGGAGCATCACAATATGGATGACGATAAAAAGCTTTCTTACTTTTGTTTAGGATTAGGGATTGGCGTTGCTGTTGGAGTGCTGTTTGCCCCCAAGTCCGGTGAAGAAACTCGTCTGCTTCTGCGCAGCAAAGCGGACGAAAGCAGAGATTTGTTAAAACGCCGTGCCGATGAATTTAAGGATCAGGCTGGCGATCTGGTAGATCGTGGCAAAGACGTGATCAGCCAGAAAAAAGAACATCTTTCGGCAGCCGTTGAGGCTGGTAAACAGGCTTATCGCGAGGCAGTCGCGGGCGAAACTCTGGGCTAACTTTCATGAACAACACGTTGTTGACTCTCTTAGTTTTGGCGGTGGGAATGATTGCCATTTCCTTGACGGTACAGGCCCTTTTGCTTTACGGCATCTATAAGAAGTCGTTAGACCTGCACGTCAAGCTGAATGAGTTTCTGCCCAAGGCGGAAACTCTGTTGCGCACTACTGAAAAATCGGTAGCCGATACTCGCCATGAAATTTTGACCATCACAACGCAAGCCAATGAATTGTTGTCCACCGCAAAGGGTCATATGGCCAGGGCCGACGTCGCTTTGACTGAAGTTGGGGAACGGGCTAAAATCCATATGGCTAAGGCAGAATTGGTGTTGGACGATACTTTGAATAAGGTTCATAGCACCGTAAACACAGTGCATAAAGGGATTTTGACGCCTATCCGTGAAGTCACCGGAGTTGCTGCGGGGCTGCGGGCAGCCTTTTCCAGTCTGGTTACATCGCAACGTCCTTCGGTTACCCATGCAACGCAAGACGAGGAAATGTTCATCTAATCCGGTGGGACAATCCTGTGGTAAAACCGCTTGCTTAGAAATCGCCCCAAATTGATTCGTAAACTAGCGAGTAGTTTTACCCGCAAAGCCCGATTAGCGGGCTTTTTGCTGACTTTTCTAACGGGCGTTGCTCCGATCTGGTCAGCGCCACCATCTGCCCGGGACTTAGCCACGTCCTTAGCCGATTCATCCTTCGACCCCAAACAATGCTTTCGGGTACGCAACATTCGCTTGGAAAAAGAGGACCTGCGGATCTACCTGACTGACGGCTATTTGATCTTCGCCCGTCCAGTGGAAGGCAGGCGTCTGGCGGCCTATTTTCATGCCGAACATGAAGCAGGCGACGGTGAAATTCTGGTGGTTCCCCCGGACGCTGCGGAACGAACTACGCTGGCCCGTTTCAGCGGGGCTCCCAATCTAAACGAACATTTTAAGAGCGGCCTGCTGTTGTTTACCGATCAGACAGGCGATCAGTTGGCGGCATCGATCAAGGAAAATGAACTTGTTGCTAGCGAAGAAATGGGCAACATGCTGGCCACTCAGCACAATTCTCTGCTGAAGAATATTCTGCATAGTTTTGAGATCCGGCTGGTTTCTGACCTGATATCCAATACTCCGCGTGATGGCTTATTTTTCATGGCGTTTATCGGGAACCGTCTGGGGAGTTTGGATGTTGCGTTTGACCCAACTTCGCGCGATCAAATTAGCGTGGGTCAAGTGAATTTCCGCAACGACACTGCGTTTTTCGATGTCTGGACCAGCTTTCCGGGTCGGTCAGTCAGGCAAGGTCGAACGCGGTCGGCAGAGCCGAATACCGCAGTTAAAACCAAGCATTTCGATATTCAGGCGGAGATCACACCCGATCTAAAATTGAAGGCAACCACCAAAATTCAGTTTCTACCGGGCGGTGCGGGCATGCGCGTTATGCAGTTTGAGTGCTCCCGGCAGGTGCGCATTCTATCGGCGAAATTGAACGGTCGCGATGTGGAATTTTTCCAGCGCGAAAGCCTTCGCTCCAACCTGATCCGCGGACGCGATGGCGATGTTTTTCTGGTGGTTCCTACTGAACCATTGGCTGTAGATCAAATTGCAGAAGTTGTATTTGAACATGAAGCGGACGTGATTCGGCCTGCCGGAAATGGCGTGTATTTCGTGGGGGCACGTGGATCCTGGTATCCGCAAAGTGGCGTTCAATTTGCACCGTATGATTTAACTTTTCGCTATCCCAAAAACCTGCAAATTGTTACGGCGGGCACAACCATAGAAGAGCGTACCGATGAGAACGTGCGCATTACCAAGCGTCGTGTGGCCCAACCGGTGCGCATGGTGGGATTCAACCTGGGTGACTATGGCAAGGCCACTACAACGCGCTCAGGGTTGACGGTGGACGTCTTTGCCAACAAGCAGTTGGAGCCATTTCTTAATCGGAGCCGGGCAAATGAAATGCCGCCGCCGGTCTCGCAGTTTCCCCGGCGCACCAGAGTGGGTGAGCAGCAGATACCACCGCTTGAAGCTGCCCCACCACGGGCCAACCCAGCGGAAAGGGCGGAACGATTGGCTTCGGAAATTGTGGACATTTTCTCAATGTTTCGCGAAAAGTTTGGACCTCCTCCCGTTCCGCAATTGGAGATTTCACCAGTTCCTGGAAACTTCGGTCAAGGCTTTCCTGGCATGATTTATTTATCCACATTATCCTATTTGACAGCCAGTGAAATGCCCGCAGCGGTGCGCGATCAGCAGTCACAACTGTTCTATTCTGAACTGCTCCATGCGCACGAAGTGGCTCATCAGTGGTGGGGAAATCGAGTAGTGGCCATTGGCGCGAATGATGAATGGATGATGGAGGCTTTGGCCAGTTATTCCGCCCTGCTGCAACTGGAGCGCAAAAAAGGGACCAAGGCATTTGATTCCGTGCTGGAAGATTACAAAAAGCGGCTGTTGGCAAAGTTGCCCAGCGGTCAGACTTTGGAAAGTATGGGACCCATTAAGTTAGGTTTGCGCCTGGAGACTTCTCAGGCACCACAGGCTTGGCGCACCATCACTTACGAAAAAGGTGCCTGGATCTTTCATATGCTGCGTCGAAGGCTTGGGGATCAGAATTTTTTCGCCATGCTAAAAGACGTTTGCGCTAATTTTGAATCGAAGCCGTTGTCCACATCGGACCTGCGCTTGGTCGCCGCCAAATACATGCCCAAGCAGATGGCCGACCCCAAATTAGAAGACTTTTTTGAGCATTGGATCTACGGCACCGGCATTCCTGAGTTGGAACTAAAGTGGAAGTTGGAAGGCAAGGGCGCGGCGCTGAAAGTTGTCGGAACCATTCATCAGAAGCACGTAGAAGAGACCTTTACAACGTTAGTGCCTGTTGAAGTGCAGTTTGCGCGCGGTGTGAAAAGTCGCACAGAATGGATTCGTACCGATGGCGCCGATGCCGAGTTTGAATTCAAGGTGGCCACGGCCCCATCGAAGTTGGTTTTAGATCCTACGGGATCGGTGTTAGCCATCCGAAAATAGCTTCGAAGTATAATTGAGGCATGCGACTTTTCCTGCTGCTTTGCGCTTCACTGCTTCTTGCCGATGAGACCAACAAACCTCGCTATGCGGCCAACGGTGAAATGTTGATTCCAGTGAATTATCGCCAGTGGCAATTCGTAGGCTCCAACATGGGCATCGGCTATACAGAACCAACTGCAGGGAACACTCGTCCACCAACGTTCAAAAATATCTACATTCAACCCGACGCCTTTCGTGCATTCAAGGCCAACGGCAAGTTCCCCGATAAAACCGTTCTGGTGATGGAAGTTTTCGCATCAGGGGAAAAGGCGTCCCCCGCCAAGACTGGTCGATTCGAGGAAAAGTTTCTAGGCATTGAAGCAGCAGTGAAAGATGAATCCAAATTTCCTGAGGAAAAGTGGGCCTATTACAACTTCATCGGCAGCGGCAAGGCTCTGGATAGCGCCAAGGCTTTTCCCAAAGAATCCTGCTGGAGTTGCCATAATGAGCACGCCACCGTGGACAACGTGTTTGTTCAGTTTTATCCAGTGCTGCGGGATAAATAAAGTTTTCAACCGGCGAACGCTTGGTTGAGTCCCTTAAATATGTTTTCGAAATTGCCACCTTCGGACGCATAACGCAGCGTCTTTACTCGTTCCACACAGATCTCCATGGCCGATGGCTGATTCGTAATGATTTGCATCACCTCATCCAGAAATTCTTTCAACGGCATGGCATGCGGATCTTCCGCTTGATGCTTGCCCATCAGTTGTGTTTGGACATAGGGCGGGATCAGTTCCATCACTTCGGTTGTGGTTCCTGCTAGCTGAAGTCGAAGCGATTGCGTGTAGGAATGCATTGCCGCTTTTGTTGCGCAGTAAGTAGGTGTGATTGCCAAAGGGACAAAGGCCAAGCCAGATGAGACCATCATAATCGTCGACTTTGCCTGTGATCTGAGCAGAGGCAGCAGGGCCGCGTTGAGCCGTATTGGACCCAACAAGTTGGTCGCGATCATTGCTTCGGAATCGGAAACATCTTGAGTTTGATCCTTCAAATTTTCAACCCGCATGATGCCCGCATTGTGAACCACCACGTTCAGAGTAGGGAAATCCTTCGCAATCTGCGCTGCGAATGACCGGATTTCATCGGCGTTTTCAATATCCAGCGTAAGAGACTGCATGCCCGAATTGGCCGCCTTGGTCTGGTCCAGAGTCTTCTTATTTCGGCCACAAATGATCACCTGATTGCCTAACGCGTGGAATCTTTCAGCCAGACCCTGACCGATGCCTGATCCGCCACCGGTTATTAGTATTGTGTTGCCTGTGCTATTCATGATGCTTCCTTTTGTATTATTCTGAACTGATTTGTAGTCACCTAACCAGTTTAAAATATCGAACCTCCAAAGCAAAATACCTGGTGACTCCGATGTGCGTTACCATAACGCGAATGCCAGTCTTGCGACGCGCTGCTGCTCCTACACTTCTACTTCTGCTAACCATCCTCTTTTACTGGAAGCTTACCCTTACTTCGCAATACACCTGGCTCGATTCTACTGACCTTGCCAATCAAGTGTTGCCCTGGTGGAATGAGCAGGCACGGCAATGGCATTCCGGCAACTTCCCCACTTGGGATCCTAACCTATGGGGCGGTCAGCCGTTAGTGGGTCAGGCCCAACCCGGTGCCGTTTATCCTTTGAACTGGGTTCTATTTCTTACCAGATTGAAAGATGGACAACTTCGGCCGTTCTATTTAAATGCTTACTTCATCCTCATCCACTTCATCGCGGCGCTAAATTGCTTTCTACTTTGTCGCTACCTTGGTCGATCCCGGCTTGCTGGAATCCTCGCCGGTTGCCTCTTTGCTTTTGGTGGCTACGTCGGCAATATAGACTGGCCGCAAATGATCAACGGAGTCATCTGGGCACCGCTGGTATTTCTCTTCCTGCTGCGTGCAAATAGTGGAGTGCAACCCGCCTTCAGCGCCGCCTGCTCAGGATTTTTCCTGGGACTTTGCTGGCTTTCGGGTCATCATCAAGGCCCTACCTTTGTCACCTATGCGGTAGCGTTCACCTGGCTCTATTTCATTTGGCAGAAACCTTCCACAGCCAAGCTGGCGGTTCTGTTTGGGATCTTCTTCACCGCCACCGCCGCCTTGCAGATTTTCCCTGCACTCGAATACGGAAAGCTTGCCCGTCGATGGGTAGGCTCCGAGCAGGACCCCATCGATTGGGCCACCCAAGTCCCCTATTTCATCCATCGCAATTTCAGTTTCGGACCTGCGTCTCTGTTCGGTATTCTGATTCCCGGCCTGCATCGGCAATCCAGTCCACTGTTAGGATTCACCGGCCTCACACTGGCACTGCTGGGCATTGCTCTTACGTGGCGTTCCGATTTTCGGGTCAGGATTTTTGGAGTCATCGGAATTGGCGGAATCCTGCTGGCGATGGGTGGCAGCAGCCTGTTTCACGGAATCCTATACACCTGGGCACCGCTGATCGAAAAGGCCCGATCCCCGCACGCCGCAATCGTCCTGTTCAGTCTGGCGTTCGCAGTACTTGCCGCCTTTGGGTTTGATGCAGTCGTTGAAGAGAGCCAGCATCTATGGGTTCAACGCGGCATCTGGATTTTGACTGCTTTAACGGTGCTGATCCTACTCGCCTTCTCCGCATCTACTTTGTTACGGGGAATGGACGCACATCCGGATGATCGTCCCATTCTGGCCGCCTTCATCGGACTGCTGGTATCGGGTATCTTGATGGCCTTTCGGAATGGATCCATGAACCGATCGGCATTGGCAGCGGTTCTGATTATCCTAGTGCTAACGGAACTGAGTAACGAAGCTACTTATGGCTTGCCCAATCAGTTGGAGCCGAACCATGTATCGGCTCTAAAGGCAACCACCGCTCACGATGACATTGCGCTTTACCTCAAGACGCAGGCTGGGCAGCCCATCCGAGTCACAGTGGATGACAAGCTGATCCCTTACAATTTCGGCGATCAGCATGGCATCAGCCAGATGGGCGGATACCTGGCCAGTCTTACCAGCAACCTGCTGCGGCTTGACCTGGGTACGGAGCATGTTCGCGATCTGTTTGCGGTCACCCATTCTATTGGCAAAGATCCCGTGCAGCCCGATTGGCCCCTGGTTTTCACTGGAACCTCTGGCTTGAACGTCTATCGCAATCCGAAGTCAGCTCCCCGCATTTGGACGGTACGTACTGTTATGGCTTTGGAGAAAGAAACCGACGCTCGGCATGTTTTGAATCACAAGGACATGGATGTCCATAAGTTGATGTTTATTTTGGGCAAGGCACCGGCAATTCCCTCCGGCGGTGCTTGCGGGAATGATACAACCAAGCTCATGAACTACGAGCCGACTCGCGTAGTCGCCGAAGCGCAAATGACCTGCGGCGGAATTCTGGTTTTGGCCGATACCTACTTTCCAGGGTGGGTCGCACTGGTGGACGGCAAGAGTCAACCGGTGCTGGAAGTCTACGGGGCGGTGCGTGGAGTGGTGCTTTCTGCTGGAATGCATCGAGTGGAGTTTCAATATCATAACCAGCCGCTTTTTCTGGGTGCCATGTCGCTGGTTGGCGCACTCGCTGGACTCATCATTTTATTTGTTAGAGTTACGAAATATTGACATATAGACATATTACGTGATATGTCTAGACATAGTATGTCTAGAACCACCGTAAGGCTCCCCGAATCGCTCCTGATACGCACTAAAGAGGAGGCATCCCGTAGTGGGAAGACCTTCACTACCCTAATTGAAGAAGGGTTGCGACTGCTGCTTTCGAAGAATGAACGATCCGCGGCTGAGCGCACGAAGTACACCTTTCAGCGGAACAGCGAACAGGGCTTGCCGCAATCTGGCGTCAATTTGAATAACAATTCTCAAATTTCTGACGCCATGGAGCGAGTGAAATGATTCTGCCAGACGCTGCTGTTTTGCTCTACGCTTTCAACGATGCTTCGCCCGGATATGCGCGTTACGGTTCCTGGCTGGAATCCGTTCTGAATGGCGACCAGCCCTATGGAATTTCACCGCAAGTGCTCAGCACGGTGGTGCGGATTGCAACGAATCGGGCCATCTATACGAAACCTGCGCAACTGGAAGAGGTGCTGCAATTCTGTC
>JAYWBH010000309.1:0-5736 GCA_043781815.1 Bryobacterales bacterium
GCCGTGACCGCAAGGGAGCGGTCTTTTAACCACGGGTTATCCCAACAAAAACGTTGGAGATTCTACAGGGATGCGGGAAAACTATATGACATTGGGCGAAACCGCCCGGCGAAACCGCCTGCCAGCTCGCTTTGCGAACGAAGTTTTCATTCCGATTTCCAAAAAACTACAGGGATCGGCTTTTTTACTTAACCCCAGCTACATCGTCTTAGTGACTTTCGACAACGTCCGCGGCTGATCGGGGTTCAACCCTTTGATTACCGCCAAGTGGGCTGCAAACAACTGCGCCGGGACAATGTAAGGGATGGGTGTAAACAGTTCCGCAGGGGCAGCGCCTTTCCGTTGTAGGCTCGCCGGAATGACAATGGCCCTGGTGGCAAGTTTTTGCGCCTCAGCATTGCTCTGATCGGTAATCACAAGTGATTCCGCACCCAAGGATCGCAGCTTTTCCATCATCTCTTTCATTGACGGCCAGGTAACTCCCGCCGGGGCAAATAGGAAGGACGGAAACGATGGCCCCACCATGGCAATGGGCCCGTGCATCAAGTCGGCTGATGAAAACCGCTCCGCCACCACATAGCAAGTCTCCATCAGTTTCAGGGCGAATTCAAAGGCGTTTGAATAATTCAATCCACGCCCCACAACCACTGCATGATCCATAAATCGGTAACGCTCTGCTCGGGTTTTTATATCATCGTCCAAGCTCAGCGCCTTCGCCGTCCAATCAGGAACCTGACGCAATTCATCCAACGCAATCGGAGCACCCAAGGCATAGGCAATCATATAGATTGCCAGTAACTGACCAGTGTAAGTCTTAGTCGCCGCCACTGACTTTTCCCGACCTGCTCTAACCAGAAAAACGTGTTCCGCCAACTTCGCTAGTGAACTATTCGCTTCATTGGTTATGCCAATAGTAAACGCCCCTTGTGCCCGAGCTTTTTCCAGAACCAGATTCGTATCTGTTGATTCGCCGGATTGCGATATAGCCACTACCAATGCGTCTTTGAAGTCCGGCGACGCTCCATACAACGTGTGGATTGAAGGAGCTGCTAACGATACCGGAATGCCTGTGGCAATCTCCAATAAATAGCGGCCAAACTGCGCGGCGTTATCGGAAGTGCCTCGCGCCGCCAGTACGATGAATTTTGGCCTCCGTGTTACCAGGAATTTCTTCAGTCGTTCCGTGGCGCGCAACTCAGCGGCAAGGGTCTTCGCCAGAGCTGCAGGCTGCTGACGGATCTCGGCAAGCATTTGGGACATTCACTATCTAGGATAAGTTATCCCCGTGGGTGCGCGACATCGAAGTGGAGTCGAACGAGTATCCGATACAGGGCCAGGGAGCGGTTAGCTGTGGCCTGATTCGAATCCGAACTGGCAGGCTGAATGCCCAATGTCATATAGTTTTCCCGCATCCGGACAGGGAAAACTGCGGCATTAGGCGATTCCGCCTCCCTGGTCTACATGGTTTGGCAAGTTTTAGCGCGAATGGGCAGGGCCTCGAAACACTGCGTTTATAAACAGAAGATTCAGCCCATCAAGATATGCCCGATAGTTGGGGTCGGCGGTGAAACCAATTACGTATCCGCGACCTTCCCCTTGTACGATAGCGAGTGGCTTCCAGGCTAGCTGCTTTTTGTTTTCTGACCACATATATCCACTGGCCAAAAGCTTTGCGGCTTCAAGATACACCACCGCGTTCACTCCTTTATCCAGCTTGATGGGCGTATACACGTTGCGACCTTCCACAACCGCATTGACGGTTTCCGGCAGACCTACGGTAAGCCAATGATCGGGGTCTGTGCGGGCGCGCCCGATGATTCCCTGCACCGCATCGGGCAGTTCGGAATCGGCTTGAATCGCTTTCAGGTACGATGCTTCATCGGTAAGGACCTTGCCTGGAGTCCGCGTTTCTGTCTCGGACTTTTTTGGAGCTTCGGGCTCTTTTTCCTTGGCCAGACTTTCCGCTGAAACGGCCAGTAGGCCCACTTTCGGATCACTCAGAAACGCCAGCGCGCCTTGAATGCCAATCAACGTTCCCCCGGCCTGCACCCAGTCTTTCAACCGCTTTTGCACTGGAGCACCAAAGGCGTCGGCATAGGCACCATCGGGCAGAATGATCACTTGGAATTTGCTGAGGTCGGCTGTGGTGAATTGTGCAGATCGGATGACCGTGACGGGATAGCCGAACTGCCGTTCCAGCACGAAGCGGGCATGGCCTGCCGAACCGGCCAGCGTGGGGCGGTCCCAGGCCAGGGCCACCGTCGGACGTTTGATAAGGGTCACGTAGCGGCTGCCGAAATTGATGCCGTTTTCCACCCAGCCGGTATCGGTGGCCACAACCTCGGCGGCACCTTGAATCTTGACCATGGTTTCATGCAGCGTGGCCACGTTCTCTTTCACTTTAAAGATCAGCGTGCCAGGGGGAAACGTGCGGCCGTTTTGCTCAAAGGCTTTATCCGTGGAATGCACGCGAAGGCCTGCCCGCAATGCTGCGGTGAGCAGTTGCGCGCCTGCCCGGGTGCCCCACGGGACAAGATATGCGACGGTTGCCTTGGCGAATCCGGCAGGCTTTGGTACCGCTTTGAATTCCTCAAATTGCCCTTGGGAAGTGGCTGGTGCAGCAATGCATTCCACGTTGTAAAGCAGCGGCAGGCTCCAGGCCGTAACATCGTAAATTTCATCGGGAAGTTTCTTCTTACGACGACGTTCCTGCTCTTCCATGAATTTCTGTTCCAGGGGAATATCCACATCGAGCAAAGTGCGGATTAATCGCTTGGCCGGTTGGGCCAGCGGGATGACGTATGAGCCTGCAGGATAGCTGGCGAATGCGGCAGTGGCGCGCTTCAATTGCACACCCTGATCGGCCAGCAGTTGTGCCAATTTATCAACGGCACTGACGTCACCGCGACGAGGCAGGATGTATTCGCGGATCGCTTCTTTAGATCCTTCTTCAATGGCGGTGCGGCGGTAACGGTCGAAGTTATCGAACAACGTGTCGCGATGTTTGGCGGCGGCCTCAGCGGTAGAAATAGACGCCACAAAATGTCTTTGCACGGTATCGCGAAAGTGAAATGTAGAGTCGTCAGAACGGCGCATTAGCAAACCGCGCGACGAGGCATTTTCATAAGTCATCGCCACGCTTCCGTAGTAGGATGGCCAACTGGCTCCATAACCCGGATAGAACGCGTCATAGACTTCGCGGGTGAAGTAACTGAAGCCATAATGGTCGAACCACTTGGCATTGTTTTTACCAAACAGATCCAAACTTGTTTTCTGTTCGGGAACCAAGTGCGGATTGAATGGAATGGCCTCTGGGGCGAAGTAGTAAGTGGATTCAGCGCCCATCTCATGCAGGTCTACAAATACGACTGGCAGCCATTCGCGCAGCGTCTTAATCCGACCGCGCGTTTCCGGTTGGGTGATGGCGAACCAATCGCGATTTAAGTCGAAATTATAATGGTTGGTACGACCCATGGGCCAAGGTTCATTGTGCTCTGCGGCAATGGGACTGGCGTCAGGCTCCACCCCTTCGGACTGTTCAAAATTATGTACGAAACGGTCGCGGCCGTCAGGGTTTTGCGTGGGGTCAATGAGGACGATAACATTGGCCAGAATGTCATCGACCATTTTGTCGCGTCGTGCGGCCAGTAAGTGATAGGCCGTGAGGAGTGCGGCATCGGGCGATGAAATTTCGTTGCCATGAACGCCATAGCCCAGCCACAGGACGACGGGCATTCCGGCAAGGTTCTTGCGCGGGTCGCCAGGTTTCTGCATGGCCGCTTTAATGGCATCCAGACGCCGAATATTCGCTTCACTGCCAATGGCGGCGTAGACCAGTTTGCGATCTTCCCAGGAGCGCGCATATTCGAAAATCTTCATGCGGGTGGGTGCAGCTTGAGCAAGCGTATCGAGATAGCGCATCAGGTTGGCGTGGGAAGAGATGCGTTCCCCAGGTCCATAGCCCAGCACCTTTTGAAAAGTGGGTAGGGCTGGGTCATATTGTGCGCCAGGCCAGAAATCCAACTTCGGTTGCGACCACGCGAAGCTACTAGCCAACAGAGTTGCGAAGATTAATCTCATTCAACAGAGGATACGACAAAAAAGCTTGCACTGGGGTGAGTGATGGCGTGCGTAGGACGCTAATCCGAGCCGCGACCGGAAGATTCATGCCAAATTATATCGTTGACACTTCGTTGGTTTCGTGTAACATGGCTATATGAAGCACCCCGCCCCATTCTTCCTCTCCTACGCCCACGCCGATTCCCCAGACGTCAACCGCTTCCTCGAAGTCCTTCGCCCTCAACTCCAAACCTCCGCCGAATTCGACTTCGGCGAATGGAATGACCACCTAATCCTCCCCGGCGAAAAATGGCGCGAAGAAATTGAACAAGCCCTCACTAAATGTAAATTCGGGCTCCTGCTGGTCTCCCCGCAATTCCTCGCCAGCAGCTTCATCACCGCCAAGGAATTGCCCGTCCTGCTAGCCAAACCCATGGTGGTTCCCGTCGGCCTCCACCAGATCCTGTTCGATGGTTCCATGGACCTCAAAGGTCTCGCCGACCGCCAACTCTTCCGCGATTCCAAAAGCCGCACCTTCGATGGCTGCGGGCGCATGACCGGACGCCGCGACTTCGCCCGCGAACTGTTCACCCAAATCACCGCCCTGCTGAAGAAGAACGCATGCTGACAAAACTTGCGCTGTCCCGGCTATTCCCGCAACTCCGAGCCAACCTGGGGAAGAATGCCGTCCACCTTGACCGCATTGTGGCGTTGCTATCCGAAGAAGGCGAAGCGAATCTGGCGCAAGTTCTAACGTCGCTCTATCCGGGTGAGCCGCTGGAAAAGGCACAGGCCAACCTGCGGCAGTTCCGGCTGGAAGTGAAGGCAGCAGCGGCCAAGGCCGCCATAACCGTTGAATTGAAAGGCGACAACAAAACCCGCACGCACGCCAATGAAAGGTCGGTCTGGTTTGAAGGGGAGGACCTTGTAAATCAAAGCGTCGATGCTTTCACCAGACCCAATGTGAAAGGGCCTGAGCGGCTCCAGCAGGACGCCATTAAACTGGGCACCGTCCAGTGCTGCGTCCTCTATGCCGAGGAAGATCAGGTGGATGCCAATAAGTTACTCGGATTACTAGCTCCTCTCTTCAAAACAGGTGACATCAAAGTCTGGACCCATAAGAATGTCCTCCCGGGCGAAGACCCCGTCGCAGAGCGTGACCTTGCCTTGGAACGTTGCGACTTCTCCCTTACCTTTCTCAGTCCGCATTTCCACGCCGCAGAGCTCGACAAGCTGCCGAAAGCAGCAACCACCGTCCCAGTCCTACTCCACAGACTCACCCCTAAGGACAACAGTTTCGACCACTGCAAGAATCACAGAGACTTCGCCCTAACTCTTTACACCCAGATCCGCGAAATCCTCGAAAAGCGCCCCACCCACCTCGATCAACACTTTCGCGAATTGTCTCGCCATAATGTGAATTTCGTCGAAACCGAAGCCGACATCATCTCTCTTGATCGCAACTTCGATCCCAACCAGCAAAAGCCCGTGGAAAATCGTCGTGACGCCATTGCCTTCCTCCACGAATGGCTGCAGGATCCCAACGCCCCTCCCTACTGCGCTCTCCTCGGCGAATTGGGCATGGGCAAAACCACCACCGCTCAGGAACTGTCCCGCCAACTGCTGGACCAAGGCGGCCGTAAACCAATCTTCTTGGACCTCCGCTACGTCCGCGAC
>JAYWBH010000310.1:0-5733 GCA_043781815.1 Bryobacterales bacterium
GTCTGTGGCATCCTCGCCAATTTCTTCGTCGGATGTGAACAGCCCCACATCGGTATACTGTTGCGCTGTGACGGCATTGTAATTACCAGACCCCACGTGAACATAGCGGCGAATGGATTTACCTTCTCTCCTGACGACCAATGCCACTTTGCAGTGAATCTTTAACCCCAACAGGCCGTATACAACGTGGACGCCTTCGCTTTCCAATTGCCGAGCCCATTCAATATTACTTTCTTCATCGAAGCGAGCTTTCAGTTCCACCAGCACCGCCACCTGTTTACCATTGGCCATTGCTTCCAGCAGGGCGGCCACAATTGGCGAATCCCTGCCAATGCGGTAGAGCACCATTTTGATGGTGAGAACGTTAGGATCGCGGGCGGCCCTTCGCAGAAATTCCACCACCGGTTGGAACGATTCAAACGGATGGTGTAGCAGAATATTATTGTCGCGAATGGCTCCAAAGAAATCGTCGCAAGAAGCACCAATCGCTGGTGGAGTGGACGGCAACAGTGGAGGTTCCTTCAATTCTGGACGGTCCAGCGAGCACAGCACTATCAGCCGTTTAATAGAAATTGGATCGGCCACACGATAGACATCGCCAGGGTCAACTTCCAGATTGCTCATCAGGATTTTCAAAATGGATTTGGGCATGGCGCGGGTCACCATCAAACGCACCACACTACCGAAGCGACGCTGCCTGACCCCTTCGGCAATGGTTTCCAGCAGATCTTCCGCATCCAATTCCTTGATGGCAAGTTCCGCATCACGAGTGACGTGAAACGGATAGGCTTGCACAATTTCCATTCCTGGAAAAAGCTTTTCAAGATTTTCAGCAATCACTTCTTCAATCCAAACCAGATCCACTTCCGCAGCGGCTTTCTTGCCGGAATTTTTGATTCGAATCAGCGGCGGCAAAGTATCTGGAACTTTCACACGGGCAAAATGCTCTTCGCCTTGCTTGTCTCGGATCAGCACTGCCAAATTTAAACTGAGGTTTGAGATGTGCGGAAAAGGTCGGCCTGGGTCAAATGCCAACGGCGTTAAAACGGGGAAGATAGTGCTGTGAAAATATTTAGTGACGTACTGTTTCTGAATTGGATTTAAATCAGAAAGTTTGCGAATGTGTATTTTGGCCTGACTGAGTTGCGGAATAATTTGTTCTTCAAGGCAGGTTTGAGCTTCTTTCATCAGACGGCTGAATTCTTTGCGAACGCTAGCCAGTTGCGTCACTGGTTTAGTTCCATCGGGACCAATTTCCTGACTGCCGGAATCCACTTGGGCCAACAGAGCGGCCACACGGACCATGAAAAATTCATCCAGATTGGAGTCTAAAATTGAAATGAATTTTAGTCTTTCCAAAATTGGATTTGCGGTGTTGGCCGCTTCTTCCAACACGCGATGCTGAAAGGCCAGCATGCTTAATTCGCGGTTGATGTAAAGACTTGGATCAAGCAGAGGGTTGCGGACGATGGGAGACGGCCTAACCATCTTTCTGGACTGTGGCATGAGAATGTTCTCTTTCAGTGTAGCGAAGCAGCTAAAAAGTTGGCTGATTTCTGGTAGTCTCAAATCAAGATGAGTCTCCAAGCTGCCCTGCCGTTCCTCCTTTTCGCTACTCTTGCGTTGTCCGCAGAAGGTCCGAAGTCTGTCCGCGTGCTGGCTTGGAGCGAACGCAGTGAGCCGAAAGAAGTCTATCCAAACGGTATCAACGGCCAGTTTGCTGCATTTCTGTCCAATGAGCCTGACATGCAAGTGACAGTAGCGAATTTGCAGGACGCCGAACAAGGGCTGAGCGAAGCTGTTCTATTGAAAACCGATGTGCTGATTTGGTTCGGCCATAAAAATCATGCATTGGTAACGGATGAAAGTGTGGAGCGGGTGATGAAGCATGTTCGGGAACGGGGCATGGGCTTCTTACCCATCCATTCGGCCCACTATGCCAAGCCGTTTCAGCGCATCATGAAAACTATTGCATTTGATCGTGGTCAACCATTGCTGACTACGCCTGGAAAATGGGCGAAGGTGCAAAATAGTGGTGCATCGGAAACAATCCACGTGGCTGCTCCTGGACATCCAATCGCCAAAGGCGTTACGGATTTCGTGATTCCCAAAACTGAGGTCTATTGGAACCCATTTACAGTTCCCACGCCCGACGTGAAGATTCTTGAAGGGCGGTATGCCAACGATATGCAGGACGGCAGTGATGGGTTGCTTTGGCAGTTCGGAAAAGGGCAGGTGTTTTATTTCCGTCCGGGCCATGAAACCTATCCGATTTATTTTCAAGCGGAAGTGCAGCAGATTTTAAAAAACGCAATTCGCTTTCTGGCTTTGGCAAAATAGGAATAGACTTATGCTCGCATCCATTAAAGGCTCATTGCAGAAGCAAGGCATCCGACTCACTCGGCAACGACAAATCCTATTGGATTTGATTGACAAATCAGGTCAACACTTGGACGCCGAAAGTCTTTTTCAACTGGCCCAGGAAAAAGATTCAAAGCTGAACCGGGTCACTGTTTATCGAACTCTAAAACTGTTAAAGCAGGAAGGGTTGGTGGACGAACTGGACTTAATGCACTACGGCGGGGATCAGCACTATTACGAAACCCGAATGAAGCAGGAGCATGCCCACATCATCTGCCTTCGCTGCGGAAAAGTGGAAGAGTTTTTCGGAGAGCCTCTCCAAAAACTACGCCGCCAAATTGAAGCAGATTTCGGATTCCAGATCTTGCTGGCACGCACTGAGATCGGCGGATACTGCTCCCATTGTCAGGTTCTTCGAAGCAGGGAAGTGGAAGAAGTTGCCGCAGCTCCCTTGAAAGTGAAAGCTAAGGTACGTAAAGCCAGCTAGCTTTTATAAACGAGATGAGCGATCCATCTGTTTTCGTCGAAGTGCAGCAGCCAACTGGGAATAGTTCGCGCATGCCCATTACGCCGCTCCCATTCACTATGGGGAGGCAGCCTGATAACGCGCTTGTCCTGCGAGACAGCCGTGTCTCACGCCGCCATTCGCAAATTGTTCTGGACGGCGAGGACTACGTAGTTGAAGATTTGGCATCCAGCCACGGAACTTTCGTCAACGGCGAAAAGACTTCGCGAACGCTACTCACGCCTGGCGATGTGATTGAATTCGGCGTCCCCAACTCTTACCGGGTTGTGTTCGGACGTGGCCCGATTCTCACTGCCGCTGTTCCATCGGAAGGGGCTACGAGTCTTTCCAAACTTCGATCCCTGTTGGAAGTGGCCCGCTCCATGGCCCATTCGTTGTCAGCTCCGGAAGTGCTCTCTGCCATAGTGGAATCGGCACTGTCTATAACCGGTTGCGAACGTGGCTTTCTGTTGTTGTACGATCAAGACGATTTACGGTTAGAGGTGGGTCGCCATCGCAATGGCCAGACCTTGGGTGTGGATTCGCTTGGTATAGCGACACTGGCCCTGCGCCATGCTCTGGACACCCGTCACGACCTGTTGTCCTTCACAGTAGGACCACACGTTGCCGCCGTGCCCTTGATCCGAGTGCGGTCCGGTTCCATTAATTCAACAAGAGCCATTACGGCGGCTAAAGATACCGTAGGATTGCTCTATTTATTGGAAGACAGCGGCGTTGAAGCCGATATGTCCCGTGGCAATCGGGAACTGTTGGAAACGTTGGCTCTGGAAGCGTCCACAGTGCTGGAAAATGCTCGACTCCTGGAACAGGAACGAGCTAAGCAACGGTTGGACGAAGAGTTGGCCATTGCTCGAAAAATTCAAGCCAATCTGTTACCGAAATCGTTACCTGCCGATGGTTGGTTCCGCGCCTCAGGCTGGACGTTGCCTTCCTTAGCCGTTGGTGGCGATTATTACGATGTGGCCCACGGGCATCAGGATCAATGGACGCTGGTGATGGCCGATGTTTCGGGCAAGGGAGTTAGTGCGGCGTTGCTTGCGGCACTGCTGCAAGGTGCCTTTCTACAAGCGCGTCCTGGTGGGGATCATATTGCATCCTGGTTCAGCCGTCTGAATCAATTTTTGCTGGATCGGACAGGTGGTGAAAAGTACGCCACTGTATTTTATGCCGCAGTTCATGGCACGGGATTTGTGGAGTGGGTGAACGCTGGTCACTGCGCCCCAATGGTGTTACGTGTGGGTGGCCATGTGGAGTTGCTAGGTCCAAGCGGAATGCCGGTGGGCATGTTGGAAGAAGCCGAACATGGTCTGGAAAGTATTCACTTGCAGCCCGGTGAGAAGATCGTAATTTATAGCGATGGTTTATCTGAAGCCAGAAATCCAGAGGGTGAATTTTACGATACCGCCCGGCTGAAACAGTTTCTAAAAGATAATAGTCAACATCAGGCAGATCAATTGGCGATGTTGCTACGTGCTGAAGCCATGCGCTTCATGGATGGGCTGCATCAGCAGGACGACGTCACCGTGCTGGTCATTGAATACGCGGGCTGAATACGTAATGTTTAAAAAACCCGCTCCCTCGCGGTCACGGCTCTGTAGGATCAGTCCGTTACCGAGTGACCGCCAGGGAGCGGTTTTTCAAAGGCCGGATACGCTTCTCTCCAACACTTGAAGCCGTCGGGCTGCAAACGCGGGAACTATTCCAGCACCACAGTAGCAAACGTATTCACCAGCGGAACATCCACCCCAGTTCCTTCTTCCACCTCATAAGTATCCAACTTCCTGGCAGGATTTCCAGGGCTCATCAGAGTTGCTTTCTTCCATGTCCCCAATACATGCGCTGTTAAAGATTCTGCTGGAAAATCTGCGTAATTCACCAAGTGCAGCACCAATGTTTTGCCATCCGCTGAGATCAACAAATTTGAAAGCATGCTGCCGACGTTGAATAATCTGGCACCCAGATTTTTACGTCCGGTCATGGTGTTCAGCTCCTTCCAAATTTCGTCTAACTGTTTGACTGCATCCTGATCCACCGTAAGCTGACCTGGTTTGGGAGCTGGAAACTTCCAACCAGGAGGACTGGTCAACACAGTGCCGCCTGATTTTGTGAAGGCTGAAATCATAGCCCGTTGCTCTTCGTTAAGAACAGTTGGATTCACGTTCACAGCCATCTTTGCCCGACGCATGGAATCCTTCGATAAATTAGAGGAAGGCACCGGCTGAACAGGGGTATGCTTCACTGCGATCATGTCCAGAATTCCACCGGAAAGTAGTGCCCCACTGATTGGATCTTGTAACACAGCCATTTGACCCGCAGGTAGAAATTCCTGCCAACGCCTGCTTTCCTCAACATAACGAAGCAGACCACAAATCCGCTGCCACCACTGCAACGCTTTTTCTTCGCCAGCCAACAGGCGTTTCTGGAAATCTGCATCCAGGCTGATCACCCAGTGAGCCCCGCACATGGAGGCATCAGCGATGGCTTGCAGATAGCGCACCGGGTTGATGGCAACTTTCTCAGGAGGTAAGTTCGCAATCCAAACCGGGGCACTGGTCCACGCTCTTACAAAACGTAAAAAGCCGGAGTTAGTGTCTATCCAGGGAGCTCCGCTGGGGGCGGCTTTGGCGGTGTCATCTGCAGTTTGATTTACGCCGGGCCACACGCCTTGCCAAGTCCCGGCGAACTTTTGACCCGCCACAATATTCATGTCATAGCGCGAAGATAAGCTGAGGACCACGAAACTTTCAGACTCCATGCCGCGTAAAAGTTCAGAAGTTTGCCCCTGGACCACAATCCCGTCCATCCCGGCTTTCTTTGCATCCGCAGCGTTTGCCCCGTCCTGTGAA
>JAYWBH010000311.1:0-5728 GCA_043781815.1 Bryobacterales bacterium
GTGCTGCGCTCACCCGAAGGCAGTTCAGCGATCAGTTTATTCTCTACAGTCATTTCCAGGTTGGAGGATTCAGTAACCAGCGCTGGTGCGTCTTCGTGAACAATGACAGTCTCAGAAGCAGTATCAAGAGGCAACGAAAGATCAATTTCCGCAGTTTGCGCAACTTCAAGCACAATGCCGCCACGAGTCACTCGCCCGAAACCCTTGATGGTGGCTGAAAGCTCGTAAGATCCAGGCGGTAAGAAGGAAACGCTATAGCGACCTTCAGGGCTGGTTTTCACCGTACGTTTCTGGCTGGTTTCAGCCGAAGTGACACTGACCGTGGCACCAGGAATCAACGCACCCTGCGGATCTTTCACGACGCCCGCAATCGTCGCAGTAATGGTTTGAGCGTGTGCAGGGATAATGCAAAGACATAGAATTGCCAGCACGCCAAGGAATCGATACATAATGCAATTCTACCTGGAAAGCGCCGCTTCTTTGCTACTTGCTTTGCTGTTCAGCCAATATGTTCCGATAGTTCTGTTCTCTATCCCGAATGTAATCTTTATACCCTTTGGGATCTATGAACGGGTTGGTATCGGATTTCCCTAGCAGCTTGGCCTTTTCTTCCATTCCATAGTAGTTGCCATGAGCACCCAAATAGATGTCGCAGGGCAGGGAACGCCACACTTCAAAGGCCCTCGCGTAATCGGCAGCAATGCCTGGGTAATCGCGATTCTTCACCAGTTGGAAGCCTGCGTTCACATTCGGACTGCCGATGATGATCACTGCCAGCTTGCGACCCTTATCAGAAGCCTCCATGGTCCACGTAGTGCATCCTCGCGTGTGACCCGGCGTCAAACGGGCTTTCAGCGTTATTTCCCCTAACTGGACGTCCTCGCCATCTTCCAAGATGCGATCCACTTTGACGGGCTTCCATCGCGAAGTGTAAAGATACATTCCTTTACCGCCGGAAGCCACCACGTCTTCGTCACCGCGCATCACATAGATCTTGGCACCTGTTAATTTCTGAATCAGGGCATGCCCCGCAACATGATCGTCATGCGCATGGCTGGTTAACAGAATTTTAATATCGGTAAATTTGAATCCAAGCGTTTCAATATTGGCACGGATAATTGGTACAGTACGTTCAAAACTGGAATTGATCAGAATATGGCCTTTCGGCGTGGTGATCAAATAGCTGGATAATCCCCGAGATCCCACGTAGTAAAGGTTATCGGCAATGCGATGCGGAGGAAACGGTTCATCCCATTCAGGATTGGCGGCCATGCAAGCGCAAGCGCAAAGTAAAAAAGGTAAAACTCGGCGGGGAAACATAGTTCATTATAGTCAAAGGATGCAGGAACCAAAACCTTGATGGGTGTGCGGCTTCTACTTATTGTTTTGCTTGTTTTATTGCCGGGATGCCGTTCCATCCCGACCAGGCCATCGATTGATTTGAAAACCGAGGAACGCAGTGCTGCGTTCTTTCCTTTTTTCAATTTGCCTTGGTTTCAATACCGTCGCGATTTTGGCAAGGTCAATGCCTGGGAACATGTTGGTGCCAGTTCTGCCGCGCCTGCCATGGCAAAGTCGTTCGCTGCGCTACACCAGGCTGGAGTAAAGGGCGTTGTCTGGTTTCTATTAGCAGACGGGGGCGCAGCACCCAATTTCGATTCCGAAGGCCGCATCCGTGGTCTTGATCCGCTATTTCTTACAGATCTAAAAGCCGCCCTAACCATTGCCGAGGAAAACCAGATCTCAGTTGTTTGGGTTTTGATGGACCATCTTTGGATGAAGCCAGCGGAGCTTTCCGGCTCAGCCCAGTTATTCGGCCATAGCCGTCTGATTGAAGATGCGTCTCAACAACAACTGTTCCTGGATAAAGTGTTAGACCCCATCCTTGCCGTTGCTACGAATTCGCGCAGCACCGCAGGCTGGATCGTCATGAATGAGCCGGAAATTGCATTGAATGAAGGGTGGGTCAACGAACAACAACTCTTTCCATTCCTCAACGCAGTGGCCAGCAGAATTCGTCAAAATCGTGCAACGGCCGCTATCTCAATTGGCCATGCCGATATTGAATCGCTCATTGATTTCACAAACAACTATCCTGAGGCACCCATTTCTTTTCTCAGCTTTCATCACTATCGGAACTACATGCCACCAGCAGTTGCCCGCATAAAACGTACGATTGGGGACAGCAGAAAGCCGATCTACATTGGCGAATTCAATTGGAATGAGCCGTCTTTGCCGCACATGGAACTGGACCTGCAATCCATCATTGCGGGCAGCTATCAATTGGGGTACGCAGGCATTTGGCCCTGGTCTTTGAACCCTAAAGAAGGTACCGCCCCGGCTTCCATCAATGTAAAAGAATATGCGGCACTGGTTCGCGAATCGGAAAAATTTCCAGAGGTGCCAAATCTCTTAGAAAAAGCTGCCGAAGGCGCTCTTTACCAGGTGGAAACTTGGCGACAGGAACTGGAACTTCATCGTTCTCAAATCGCAGAGAACACGCAGAAACTTCTTGAGACCAAGCGGCTGTTGGCGCAGATTGAACCAGAGTTGGCAAAGCAGTCAGCCGAATTAGAAAAAGCCCAATCTGCAAATCAGCGATTAGTGGCTGCGTTAACGGAGAGCCGGTCAAAGATCGCCAGGCTGCGTTGGTTCCCTTGGGCGTCCCAGGATTTAGCGTTGGAACAGGCGAATGAAAAGCAGCTTCAGGCAAGAATGGATGTCTCCGAAAACGGCACAACCTGGTTGGAAGAAGCGAATGCAAATTTCAAAAAGTCCGACGACGAGTTCACAGCACAACGGAATTGGAAGAAGTTATACGAAATGAGAATACGGGGCAATCAGTTCCAATTGACGGCCAAGCAGCGCCATATGAAGCTTACCCGCCAACTGTATAATCTTCCTTAAATTTCACGGCAGAATTCGTACTTTGATGTTCTTGTAATAAACCACGCTATGTTGATCGTGCCCTTGCAAGGCAAACGTGCCACCTGTCAGCTTCCGATCCGGGAAATAAATGAGCCCCGGTCCGCGCTTGTTCAGCCCTTGCCAATCGGCGGGCTGAGTCCACGTGGTTACTGTCTTGCCGTCTATCTTAATCGTTACCCGATTGCCTTGCACAAGAATGCTCTGCTTGAACCACTTTCCATCTTTGGCCGGAGCTTCCAGCACATCCTGCACACCGTATAGACTTCCAGTTTTCCGCTTGTCCTTGTAAGTATTATTCACCTGGACTTCAAAGCCTCGTTCTGGAAATCCAGTGTCTTGATATTCGGTATGAAAGTAGATTCCACCGTTCGATTCCGGTTCGGTCTTGACGTCAACCCGCAGTTCAAAGTTTTTGAAGATAGCACCACCAACGGCACCGGCATAAAAAAGATGACTGCGCCCTTTACCCTGCGCCTTAATCGCTCCTTCGGTGACAATCCACGTGTCTTTCGTTTCGCTGGCCCGCCATCCGCCAAGATCTTTGCCATTGAAAAGTGAAATCCACCCTTGGGCAGTTAAGGCGGCTGGCAGCAACAGGGAAATGATTAAGAGTCTATACATGCGCCTACTAACGTACCGCAAAAGGAATGATCACCTTGGGAGTCCGCTGGGTGTCATCCACCTTGTCCAATATATCTACATCAAACAACCTTCCAATTTTGTTGCCGGCCAAGTCTTCAAGCGCTGCATCTACTTCAATCGTGTAGTTGCCAGCGGTCCAGGCAGTGCGGGGTTGAAAGCTCCAGCGTGTTTCTTCTGCATCCACCTTCACTTCGCCTAAGATCTCTGTTCCATTCTCTGCGCGAACTAAAATCATGCGATGCAAAAGTGCTTCATCCATTGGTTCAGCGAATCCGATCACCAGAGGTTTGCCTGCAGTTGGTGCGGCAACTTTCCACAACGCAACATCCGGTGATTGACGATCCGCCGCAACCACTGCGAATCTTTTTTCCGATCCCTTTACCAGAGGCAGCCCAGTTGCATCTAACCAGCCAGAATCCACCACAAGTCGATATTTACCGCCAGGCGTTAGCGCTCCGCCAACTTCAGCCAATGGCAAAACGCCTCGCTTGATTCTGCCTGGGTCGAACAATAAAGTGATGCGCTTACCCTCGCGGTCCCAAAGTTCTTCATCCAGTTCCAGAAACGCCAACAGCACTTCTTCGCCGTTGCTGTTCAGTAAATGGATTCTACGATACGCTTCACCCTTGGCCATGGGCGCCGAAAAATGAATATAAATCTTAAGTTGATTCTCTGGAAGTTGATTGGAAGAAGGGAAGATGCTGGTCACCAAAGTGGACGGGGCCACAATTGGCTTGGGGACTTCAAATATCGCCATCTGCCCATTGCCCGATAAGGGTTGCCAGACTGCACGATACTTCACTCCTGGGGTCAAAGGAAAACGCGGAAAGAATTGCAGATTGCGACCTTCCCTGGTTACTGATCCCAGCATTGGCGGCGCATCGGGCAGGTCCACGCTAACGGTGAAGTCATCACTTCCCGCAGCATCGGTTATGCGAAAAAAATAACCGCCGCCAGCCTTCTCCATGCGGATTTCAGATGCACGGAGAGTGACGGCGACGGCAATAGCCAACAAAAAGATTCTCACGGAAGCGAAATTGTTTTCAGATCCAGTGATCCCGCTTCGCCACGAATCAGCATCAAAGCACGGGTGGAATCGTACAGGTCCAGTTGCTCCACACCTTTGAATTCAGCCAGCGTTTCGTAGGGGACTCCGGTGATGTCTGTCTTCTTGGTGATGCCCTCATAGCCTTCCAGGTTCGCCGTAGAAATCTTCATCACTCCACGACTGGAATTGTTCATCAGAATGTAATCTGTGCCGCCTTTGGTGTAGACAATCATATCCATTGGACGGTTGCCGGCTCCAAGTTCGGCAATGGTTGTACCCATCACTTTTTGACCAGGCTTCAATTCTGAAATCGGAAATTTCACCAGTGGAGTGCAGGTATAGGCTGCTAACAGGTGGGGCTTTCCAGCAATCTTGTACGATACAAATGTTCGCACGGGCGAGTTGGTCTCAAATCGACCATGGGCACCGTGGAAGATTTCGACATTGGTTCCTTTATCGGCAGTTGTAAAAGGATAGGGAATGGATCGTAGGGTGGAAGCGAATTCTTCGTTAGACAGTCCAGCAACAAAAACGTTGCCATCCACAAACGCAAGATCGGTGATTGCTTCCATCCGCTTGTTTGCGCCTTGACGACCCTCCGCTGAAGGAACATTCGGTAATTCCACTTTGGAGTGCTTCACTTTGTCCAACGCAATCTCCTGAAATTTACCGAGCGTATCTAAACGCAACAGAACAGGAACAGCATCTGGACCGCGTCCACGCGAAACAGAAAAATAAACTTTATGGGAAAGGGGATTAACCGCAATGTCGTTAATCAGAATTTGATCGGGTGTAGTTCCCAATAGGGCGGCGATTTTAAGATTCGCACCTTTAACGTCTACAGCAACTCCTGCCGAGGCTTTGGAGTCGTCGGTATCAAGGGCGTAAATTGCTCCGCCCATTGCATCGCCTACAAAAAGAATTCCCTGGGGGTTGAAAGCCAGTTGACCGGCTGACTTTAACTCGGCTTTTCCGACCGACAAGCTAGATGCCGCACTGAGCGTGCATGCTGCGGCAAGGAATACAACTATTAAACGCTTCATTAAATGTCCTCCAAAGATTGAGTGAATGGCTAGAGTTTTTCACATCAACTCCCCACACGTCAAGCTT
>JAYWBH010000312.1:0-5717 GCA_043781815.1 Bryobacterales bacterium
TTGAATGATGGCCGGATATTCGCTGATCTTCCCTGCGTCGCCCTGGTATATTTCAAAATTACCAATGAAGTTTGCTTTGCCCGCAATGGTCTTCATATCACGATAGAACTTAGCCAGAATCTGGTTCTTGGCGGTTTCCAGTTCCGCTGCCGTGACTGGCTCTTTTCCCAAGCGTTCCAATTCTTCATACACCGCCTTCTCTGCTTTGGCCGGATCAATGCCCGCACTGGGTTGCACTTGCACAAACCAAAGCCCTGGATCCAGCGCCTGCATGGCCTGTGCGCCAACGTTCAACGCTACTTGATCTTGTTCCACTAACCGACGGTATAGCCGTGAACTTCGCCCATCCGTAAGAATGGAATCGAGCACGGTTATGACGTTGTTATCCGGGTGTTTCGATTCTACGGTGTGATAGGCCATCAACACCATCGGCAACTGGGCGGGCTTTTCAAGCAACACACGCCGTTCACCCACCTGCGCTGGTTCAATCGTTTTCAAAGGTGGAGGAACACTGCGCCGGGCAATTGGCTCCAGGTGTTTTTTCGCTAAGCTCAAAATCTCGCTTTCCGTTACATCGCCAGCCACTACCAGAATGCAATTGTTGGGCGCATAACCCATGCTCCAATATTGCTTAAGGTCGGCCATGGTCCAGCCTTCAATATCGGAAGGCCAACCGAGCACCGGCCAATGATAGGGATGCGCGGTAAAGGCGGCAGCCATCATCTGTTCATTCAATGCTCCGGGTGGATTGTTGTCGATTGCCGTGCGACGTTCCGAATAAACCACGCCGCGTTCTGATTCAATGATTTTAGGATCGAAAGCAAGGTCGCGCAGGCGATCAGCTTCCAGTTCAAAAATCAGGGGCAGGGCAGTGCGCGGGAACCAATCCTGATACACCGTGAGGTCGTGCGATGTGTAGGCGTTGTTGTTGCCCCCTGCGTTCTCCATAAAAAAATCGAACTGTTTGGGGCCGTACTTTCGGGCACCGTTAAACATCATGTGCTCAAAGAAATGCGACAACCCGGTGATGCCGGGCCGTTCATTGCGCGAGCCCACTTTGAAGAACAGATACAGAGCCACGTTGGGGATATCGTGGTCTTCATGAATGATCACGCTCATACCGTTGGCCAGGGTGTGCTTTCGAACGTTCAGCTTTTGCGGAAAGGCAAGAAGGGAAGTTAGCAGCAGTAGGGACAAGAGTCGCATTCCACCATTTTAGACGACGATTAAACGGTGGTATGCTGATTACCAGTATGAGAGATAATTCTCGGCGTGAATTTATTAAGACGGCCTCCGCATTTGGAGTGCCTGCCCTTTTGAAAGGTGCTTCCGTCACCAATTCCATCAAAGTGGGAATTGTGGGCTGCGGTGGCCGCGGAACGGGTGCCACTGCCCAAGCCATTAAGGCTGACGACGGTGCAGAACTAGTAGCGATGGCAGACATCTATACAGAGCGCATTGACGAAAGTCTGGCTTCGTTGGAAAAGTTTCTAAAACCAGAAGTTCGCACTCGTCTGAAAGTGGAACAGGCAAAGAAATTTGTAGGACTCGATGGCTATCAGAAATTGATTGATAGCGGTGTGGACGTAGTATTGCTGGCCACACCACCTGGTTTCCGACCGGTGCAACTGCGCGCTGCCGTAGAAGCGAAGAAGCATCTATTTGTGGAAAAACCGGTGGCCACAGATGCCGTTGGCGTCCGTCACGTTCTTGAAACTGTGAAGCTGGCCAAGGAAAAGAATATCAGCCTGATGGCGGGCTTCTGCTGGCGCTACGCCAATCATATTGTGGAGACGTTTGATAAGATCCACGCAGGCGCAATCGGCAATATTGTGAGTTACTATGGCACTTACTATACATCGCCTGTGAAACCCATGCCGTCGGCATCGGAAAGACCTGCCGGAATGAGTGACATGGAATGGCAGATCCGCAATTGGTATAACTTTACATGGCTGTGCGGCGATAGCCTTGTGGAACAGGCCATTCACACCGTCGATAAAGTTGCCTGGGCCTTTAACGATCAGCCACCGATCAGTTGCGTGGCCGTTGGTGGGCGACAGATACCTGCTGAAGGCGGCAATATTTTCGATCATTTCCAGGTGAACTACCTTTACCCAAACAATGCCCGAGCTTCCGTGGCCAACCGTCAAATGGTGGGTTGCTACAACGAAAATGCCGATTACATTACCGGTACCAAAGGCGTTGCCACCATTGGTCGCGGCCCCAATCCGAGGATTGAAGGCGAAAATCCGTGGAGTTATGAAGGGCAGAAGTACGATATGTATCAACGCGAACATGACGTCCTGTTTGCCGCCATCCGCAAGGGTCAGGTGGTAAACAATGGCGAACGCCTGGCCACCACGACAATGCTGGGAATTATGGGTCGGATGGCTGCTTATACGGGTCAGACCATTACGTGGGAACAGGCGTTGAATTCGCAAGAACGCCTGGTGCCTGAGAAATTAGATTGGAACATGAAGTTGGATGTTCCACTAACTGCGCGACCCGGAATTACTAAGTTCCTGTAAGTCAATGTTTGCCGATCACAATGAGAGTTCAGTAAGTGGGACAGGCATCCCTGCCTGTCCATCCTTTTTCAGGAAACTATTTCTCCTCTGCAGTGTTTTGTTCCCAGCTATGGGAGCTGACTTCACTTCGGCGCGTCCCATTCTGGAAAGAAGTTGCATGCCTTGCCATTCCACTGAGAAAGCGGCTGGTGGTTTGCGCTTGGATCGTCGTGCCAATGCCTTGAAGGTATTAACTCCAGGACAGCCAGACCAGAGCGTTTTGCTGCTGACGGTGGAGCGCGATCCGGGGAAGCCCGGTGCAATGCCTCCTGGTGGAATGCAGCTATCGGTGGATGATCGGGCTATCTTGCGCAGTTGGATTGCCGAAGGGGCGCCTTGGCCTGAATCTATTGTTGTTGGGCAAAAAGTGAAGCGACTTCCCGATGACGCAACCCTCGTTGATAAATTGCATCAACGCATTGTAGCCTCATCGAAAGAGAAAAAATCCGCCGATATGCAGCCTTTGAAGACGCTGATTCCTGGCACCGATGTTTCCTTTGAAATGCTGCCCATTGCTGGCGGAGAATTCCAGATGGGTTCCACGAATTCAAAAATCGAAAGCCCACAGCATAAAGTAAAAATCGACCCGTTCTGGATGGGAAAGTTTGAGGTCACCTGGGATGAGTATAGGCTATTTATGTTCCCCGATCAGGCCCGCGAAACCAAGGGTGCCGATCCGAATGTGGATGCGGTCAGTCGTCCCACCAAGCCGTATGTGGAGATGAGTTTTGGCATGGGTTTAAACGGCTATCCGGCCATCAGCATGACGCAACATGCGGCCAACAAATATGCCGAATGGCTAAGCGCGAAGACCGGCCATTTCTATCGGCTGCCAACAGAAGCGGAATGGGAATATGCCTGCCGCGCAGGAACGTCCACTGCGTTTTCCTTTGGTGACGATGCCAGCAAGACCGGTGAATATGCCTGGTCATCGACCAATGCCAATGGGAAATATGAAAAAGTGGGAACGAAGAAACCGAATCCCTGGGGACTGTTTGATATGCATGGCAACGTAATGGAATGGACGTTGGATGCCTATGCCCCCTACGTTGCTGGCAACGTGTCCAACCCGTGGGTGAAATCGAAGGAATCGTACCCACATGCTGTACGCGGTGGATCATGGAACGATCCACCATCGAAATTGAGTTGCGGGTCACGTGTAGGCAGCGATTCTTCATGGAAAATGCAAGATCCGCAATTGCCGAAAAGCATCTGGTATCTTACCGATGCTCAATGGTTAGGATTCCGATTGGTGAGGCCTTTGCATGTGCCATCAGCTCGCGAAATGTTCCAGTATTGGAACAACGGTGTTGAAGTGGATAGCAACTAGCGCGCTTGCTGTAAGCTGCTGGGCGGCAGACTGGCAAAAGGTTGAGGCTACAGAGCCCCACATGGGCACGCTCTTTCGCGTTGTTGTTTACACGCAGGATGAAACCGCAGCCCGGGTGGCCATGGGTCAGGCTTTCCAGCGCGCGGCACAACTGGACCAAACCCTTTCCGATTACAGGCCCGATAGCGAACTGAACACGTTATGTCAGACTGCTTACCTTAAGCCAGTGAAAGTGTCCGACGATTTATTTCGAGTGGTAGCAGCGTCGCTGCGCATTGCCCGGCAAACCAACGGAGCATTCGATATTACGCTAGGTCCGCTGACCCACCAATGGCGCCAGGCGAAGAAGGTGGGACGCCTTCCGTCACCAACCGATGTGGAACAAGCCCGTCAGCGGACATCGTATAAGAAGGTCCAGATCAACTACAGACACCAGACCATCCGATTGATGCAGGAAAATATGCAATTGGATTTAGGTGGAATCGCCAAAGGTTATGCTGCCGATCAGATGCTGGAAGCACTGGTTGCAGCAGGGTTCCCGCGGGTATTGGTGGCAGCTTCTGGTGACATCCGGGTGGGCGATGCGCCCCCTGGCCATGCAGGTTGGAACGTGCAACTGAACCAGCAAACAGTAGAGCTGCGCAATCAGGCGGTATCAACGGCAGGCCCGGCAGAACAGTATTTGGAAGCAGGTGGAATTCGCTATTCTCACATTCTTGATCCTCGCACGGGGATTGGATTGACCAACGGTCGAACAGTAAGCGTAGTGGCCCCCAGCGGCATGTTGGCCGATGGTTGGGATACCGCATTGTGCGTGTTGGGGGAGGCTGGTAAGAATCGGTTCGCGCGCAATGTTGTAGCAGGTCGGGCTTACTTTTTCAAGTAAGACGAAGCTCAAAAACATCGCTGCTTTGTAGTATCATTGCAACCATGAAACGCCACATCCCTACACGCCGCCAGATTCTTGAAAGTTGCATTGGTCGAGGGCTTTTGATAGCAAGTGTGCCAATGACTTCCTCTTCGCTGTTCGCCATGTGGCAACAAGGTGAGAAGATGGCGGCTAAGCCGACCTCTACGGATGTGCTTGGACCCTTCTTCAAGAAAGGTGCGCCAAACGAATCGAAACTGCACGCACCTGGTGACCCTGGATTTCCCTTGCGCGTAGCTGGAAAAGTTGTCAATACACGCGGTGAGAAGGTGGTTGGTGCCCGTGTGGAAATTTGGCACGCCGATCATGTTGGTCTGTATGATCTACAAGGGTTCCGCTATCGTACAAAGTTGTTGATTGAAGAAAAGGGCGAATACTCTGTGGATACCATTATGCCGGGTCACTACGATGACCGTCCGGCGCAGCATATTCATTACCTGATTTCCGCCCCTGGACATCGCACACTGGTTACGCAAGTATACTTTGCAACCGATCCCTGGTTTGAAGGCGATCCTGATAAGAACTTCAATAAGCGCGGGCTGGTATCGAGTCGGGAACTGGTTCGCCCAGTTACTTTGTTCGAGCAACCCGGTGCACCGCGAGCAACTGTTGGGTTCGATATCTGCTTGGAGAAATCTTAAATGAAGCCCTTGGGGTTCCTGTTGTTTGCTGCGATGGTTTGTGCCGAGTCCGTGCCTGGAGACAGAATGATCGCCGCTGGAGCGGTGGTGAATTCCGTCAGCTTTACAGCGGATGGAAAATCCATTGCGGCCAATTGTCGCGATGGAAAAGTACGGCTGTGGGATGCGCGCACCGGTGTGTTGCAACGCACGATTCCAATTGAGAAGGGTGATGGTTCAGTTACGCTGCAATCCCAATCTGATCTGCTGGC
>JAYWBH010000313.1:0-5703 GCA_043781815.1 Bryobacterales bacterium
GTGTTGGTAATGTTGATCACCGAATCGCCTGCGGTCAGGTTGGCCGCATAACGAATCAGGAAATCAAGCGGCAGGATCTTGGTCGGATCTGCTGCCGTATTATTGCCACTATACACCGCCAGTTCGCCGCCACCTGCCACCGCTACATTGTTGATCACGGCAAGCGGGGAATTCGTCGCCACATTCACGGTGATCGTGATGGGCGGGAAGCTTGAACCAGTCGCCACGATTGATGTGGAGCTGCAAGTAATGGTGACCACATTGCAAGTCCAACCGGTGCCGGACATCGCCACTACTGTCAGGCCAGCAGGCGGAGTTTCCGTCATCACAACGGGCGCGCCCGTCGTAGGTCCAAAGCCGATGTTGCTCACCACCACTGTATAAATGGCGCCCAACTGGCCTTGTGTGAAGTCGCCAAGATGGCTCTTTGAGATGATCAGGTCGGGCAACTGAATGATGGTGGTGGGGTCATCCACATTATTGTTGGCGGCATTGGCGTCGCCACCACCAGCTACCACCGCCGAATTGGTGACATTCGGAGGAGCGTTGGGGGCCACTGTCACTGTAAGTGTAATTGGGTTGAAATTCGCGCCAGGCCCCACAATCGCTATGCTGGTGCAAGTCAGCGTTGCAAGAGTGCAACTCCAGCCGGTGCCGCTGATGGCAGTGGCCGTCATGCTGGCAGGCAACGTATCGGTGACCGACACTGGAACGCCAGTGGTCGACCCAACGCCAACATTTTTCACGGTGATCGTATATTGTGCGCCCACTTGGCCTTGCACGAAGTTACCGGGGTGCGTCTTGGTCAGCGATAAATCGGGCAGCAGGGCGAGAGTGGAAATTTCCCATGCGCTGCGGCCGTGCGTTGCCACCGCCAAAAGGTTCAGATTTGCGTTGAATTCGATTTGAACTGCTTGGCTATTGGGCAAGCCAGTGCTCACTCGTGCCCAGGTAATGCCACCGTCGGCAGATGCGTAAACACCGTCTTCAGCGCCAATGTAGAGCACGCCCGATCCAACCTGGATTGACCAAACCGGTTGGGAGCACAAGCAAGCCGTCACGCTGGACAAATTCCCGCTGATGTCTGTCCAACTGGTCCCGCCGTTGGTGGTCCTATATACGTTGCCCGCGCCGGTGAAGGTATTCAGCACAGCATAGGCGGTTGTGGAAGTGGCTGGGTCCACTTGAATGTCCTGCACGATTCCGTTCGGCAGCCCTGTGTTCACTAGCGTCCAAGCGGTACCATGATTGGTTGTGACAAAAACGTTGGTCGGCCCGAAACCAGCGCCAGTTCCGGTGGCCTTATGCACGGACGCATAAATTGTGTTGGTAGCAGAACGCGAAAGACCTATGGCGTTCACAAACCCTCCCACCACCGGGAAGGCACCCAGCTTGGTCCATGCTGTACCTTGATTGGTGGTTTCCCAAATGCCGTCGGTGCCGTAAAGCACGTGGTCGCCATTGCCAGGGTCCACAACAAAGGGTGCGTAGAATTGCTGATTGTTCTGATCGGCGGAAATGCTTGCAGTGCGGGTTGCCCAGGTTGCCCCGCTATCGTTTGAGAAGCGGAAGAAATTCACGCCAAAGCTTGCGGTGGGAATTTGGTGATAGGCAATGGTGCCGTTGGTTTGGCTGAATTTAGCAAAGCCGCCATCGCCGCCGTCGGTCTCACTCCAGACGGTGTCCCCGCTGAATTTTTCTGTTCCATTATCTTGGCTGCCACCAATCACCTGCTTCGGATCGGTAGGATGCATGCCTATGCCGGTGAACTGGATGGTAGCCAAATCGCCATTCAAATTCGCCCAGGTTGGGCCCGCCGGATTATCTAAACGATACAACCCGCCGTCGCAGCCGTCATAGTAAAGTCCCGCCACAATCGCTCCGGCATGATGGTCAGCGTGCGGATTCAAAGCGCCGCCTGAAACATCGGACCAATTTGCGCCACTGTCTGTTGTGCGCAGAATGCTGCCAGCGCCTGCGGAACCAGCCACCACAACAATGGCCGAGTTAGCCGGATCCACTGTGATCACGGTGTCATACCAGCCTTGCGCGGTCATGTAATTACCCATGCCCGGATTTGCTGTCAAATTGGTGGAAGTCGTGCCGCCATTGTCACTGCGACTGACGTACAAAAGTCCATTGCCAACAGGATTCTGCGCCGACGCATAAACAACCTGGCCGGAAACGGCGAGGGCAATGCGCCCCACTGTCACGCCGCTGGTGAACCCCGCCTGCAAGGCCCAAGTTGTGCCGCTGTTGGTGGATTTATACACGCCGTTGGCCGCATCTCCGCCGTTATTGCCGTGCGCGGCATAAATGGTTGTAGGATTTGTTGTATCCAGTTGCACATCAGACCAGGCATTGTTCGATTCAAGGCCAGCGGCCAGGGTCATATTCGTCCAAGTGACGCCCGTATCGGTGGTTTTGTAAATGCCTGTCCCGCAGCAGGCTCCATTGTAGCCGGAACTAGCCACAGACGCATAGGCGATGGCCGAATTGGTGGGATCCACCGCAATGCGCCCAATCGTCAACCGGTTGTTATTGAAGATGCCACCCGGCCCGGTGCGCAAGGTCCAACTGGCCCCGCTATTGGTGGATACAAGGATGCCCCGTCCAAAATTGGAATCAAGTGCGTTGTTGGTCTCACCGGTTCCGGCGTAAATCACACTGGTGTTGCTGGGGGCAATGGCAATGGACCCCATGGAAAGAGTTGTCTGCGTGTCGGTCAGGGCCGTCCAACTGGCACCGGCGTTCGCGCTTTTCCAAACGCCGCCACCGGCAGGAGATATATAAATAACGTTGGCGTTGGTCGGGTGCACGGCTAATCCAGTAATTCTTCCGGCGACATTGCCGTTGGTGCCATTGGAATTGAGCGGCTGAGGTCCAATCAGCGTCCAGTTATTGGAGGTGATTGCACCAACCGGCGACTTTTGCCCAGCCTTTTCTTGGGCTGCGGACCTGGGAGTTATTGGCGTCCAGGGAGTCGCACGCACTGGCGGGTTAGGCCGGGGTTGCGCCATGATTAGGCTGGAAGAGGCAGCGACCACAAGCAGGGTCTGCGTCAAAAAGGATCGAGGGATAAACATCGCGGTCTCCTACCGGACAAATTGGTAGGCTCAAGAATAAGCGACTTTCGAAATAAAAGTAATCCTCCAAAGGAAGTAACCCGTACTGTTGGTTTGCCTAGCTAATTCGCTACTTTTGAATTCGTCGCTGTGGCGGGGGAATGCTATGTTAACTGCCAATAGCGAACGCATTTTCTGCCAGCGTCTGAACGTACACGCGGATGTCCTTCGGCCAGGGCTTGATTAGCTGATTGAAGCGGACTTTGTCGCCGGCATATAACGCACGGGTTACCTCTTCATAGCCAGGACGATTCCCGGCCATCGCCGTTAAAAATCTTCCTGTTGCACTTTGAGCTGGCCGCTTGCCCGAATCGTTTTTTCTGGCATCCTCCACTAAACGGCGAATTGCGGCTGAAGCCCCGCTGGTCTGCTCTTCAAGCCATTCCCAATGCCGAGGCAGCAGGCTGATTTCGCGCGACACAACCCCTAACTTTGGGCGTCCCGGTCCTGTTTGAGCCTTTGACGGAATAGCGGCAGTCAGAATTGCTTCCAATGTCCCGCGCAGTTCAAAGTCCACTTGCTTGCCTGTTTCGTTATCGAAGATCAGGATCAAAGGGCAATCTTTATCGAAGCGCGCCTTTATAACTGGAAGTATTTTTTCAAGTGGACCGGAAGTAAGGATGGTGTCGCCAAGGAAAGCGGTGAAGGATTTGACATCAGACATAGGATAATATTACCCGGATAATATTATCCTGTCAAGTTTCGGAAACATTACTTAAGCTTGCACCCGAAGCTTTGCACCAGCCTTCGATGAGACACCACCGATTTCCGCAATCACATCGTAATCTCCATTGGCTAGCGTCGGTACAGTCAGGTTGATTTGATACAGCCCGGTTCCGGAAAGCCCGGCAAAACTTACCACTGCAACAGACGTTCCAATTCGTACCGTGATTGGATTGGCCAACGGCGCGGCACCCTGGAAAATTTGCCCTGCCGCTACGGTTTGTGTCAACGGACCAAAGCCTGTTCCAAACACCTGCAACACATCACCTGATTTTGCTGGAATTCCAGATTGCGGTGGTCCGCCAGGGCCGCCACCGCCGGGAGGAGTTCCTCCACCAGGTGGCATGCCACCACCGCCAGGTCCGCCTCCGCCAGGTCCGCCGCCTCCGGGACCAGTGACGGTGCCTGGGCCAATCAAAGTGCCATCGGCACGCAATGCTGCCACGTAGTTGTTAGTCACGAAAAATGCTGGCTGAAACTTGAGTAAGTTGACAGTTACTGCATCGGAAGTAGCCTTGGTATTAGTTACAGTAACTCGCACTGGTCCCGTGCTTGCGTCATCTGGCGCCAGGACATTCAGTTGACCTGGGGAAACATAGGACACAAATGCTGGACGGTTATTCACCGTAACACTGGTCCCAACCAAGCTGGTGGGCATTCGGCCATTCACCAAATCGGAACCAGCCAGGCTACGGGCGGTGCCTGGGGTGGCCAGATCAGTGCCAAAAATAGTGAACCAGGAACCAGGGCAGACGCCTGCTTCAAAGCTGGCGGCACTTACAACGGCGCTGGCACTGGTGATCACCGGCTTTGACGCGGCCACTTTTACGCCAACGTCATAAGTAGCATCGAACCCGCCACTGGCGTTCTTCGTCATATTCAGTAGCAGCGACGTGGTTCCACCGTAGATTCCATCGTTGGCGTTGCGCGTATCGCGTGTTCCTCTACCGGCATAGGGTGCTTGCTTAAATACATCGTCGGTAACGGCATCGTCGAAATACATTTGGCTGCTGTATTCGTAAGATTTTTGATTCTGGTCGAAAAGGCGAACCTTCACATGGATATGCACTGTCCGTCCGGAATACCAACCTGGATAAATGGTGGTGAACTTCACCTTGCCATCTATGTTTGAAACTTGATAGCCGCGCAAATATTTTCTACCGGTGGTGTTGTTTTCAACCTTGTCGCTATAAAGACCGCCGCCATCGCAATGCCATATATCTATGAAAGCTCCGCTCAGTGGAGTGCAGCAACCGTCATCCACCCGATTCACTGAAATGCTTAGGTTCAAGGGTATGCCAGCCGAGGCTACGCCATTGCTAGGGTCAACGCGAATGTCGGAACGGTTCAGTAACTCGTCCACAAAGTATGGACCCTCGGTCTGCTCTGGTTTTAAGATGCAACTAAGACAAGTGGAATCGGCCAGGATTGGGGTTGGGCTAATACCCAAACCAGCCACTGTGGCCACACCGGCTGCTGTGCCGATTAAAGCCAGTGCATCACGACGCTTAATTTGAAATTGCTTGGTCTGTTCTTGATTCATAGTTTGTTATGAGGCAAACACCAAGCACCCATCGATTGACCCGGCTGCAATGTAAAGATTAGGTTAAGATTAGGCCGCAGTTGGCAAACATCGGCTCAACGTCGGTGTGGGAAAAGCCGGGCCCCTTGAAGAGAAGCTTTTCGCCCATCGCCTTGGCCAGTGCGTAAGAAAAACAGTCCCCAAAGTTAAGTCCAGCAGGATGACGACCTTTGCCGAATTTATGGAAGGCGATGCGGGCCCACTTCAACTGACATTCATCCAGGGCAACTTTGCGAATGTCACTCTTGCGCAGAAACACTTCTAATTCCCGTT
>JAYWBH010000314.1:0-5695 GCA_043781815.1 Bryobacterales bacterium
TTCTGAAAACGTCGATATCATTCGGATGGCTGCCATTTACACGGCAGGCATAGTTCAGAACCACCCATTTGTGGATGGCAACAAGCGCACAGGGTTCGTTATTGGAATCCTCTTCCTGGAACTAAATGGTTACCGCTTTTCTGCCACAGAGGAAGATGCAGTCCAAGCGGTTCTTGGTTTGGCAGCAGGAACGTTAGAGGACACTGATTATGACGCGTTTCTTCGTGTCAATGCTGCGTTATAAAATACCAAATTTCTCAAAGGCGTCCCGTGCGGTCATGCCGTCCTCCAGCGCCTTTCTTACAGTCTTTTCCCCACGAGCCTTTTCTATTGCCGCGTTGAAAACTTCTGCTTCCGCTTCACGCGGGACAACACAAACTCCATCCACGTCACCAAAGATAATGTCCCCTGGTGAGATCAAAACTCCGCCGGTCTGAATCGGAATGCGGAAATCTACTACGTGACCGCGCGGCCCCTGGTCTTGGGCGTAGGAGCCGTAGGAAAATGTCGGAAATTTCAAATCTAAAATGCCTTGCGTATCACGCGAATAGCCGTCCAGCACTGCTCCGGCGGCACCGCAGCGCATTGCCCGAATACTCATCAACTCGCCCCAGAGTGCATAGCTTGGGGAACCGCCGGTTGTAATGTAGACTTCACCGGACTTCAAATCATCCAGCGCTTCAAGCATCAATCCAAAGGGACGCGCAGGCGGAGTGTCCTCAATCAAGTCGGTTGAAAGCACGGTCATGGCCCGTCCGATGACCACCATATCGCGGGCCAGGGGGTGAATTTGAGGAGGCAGAAACTGGCGCAACAGCATCAGCTTGTCCATGCAATCGCCAACAACTGCGGGAAACAATTCGCGCCTGGCGATGGCGAACAGCTCGGTGTCATTTTTCCAGATTTGGCTCATAGTGGCTTGTCTACAGCATACAGGAATGGAACCACTGTACTAACTAAGAATTCAGTCCCTGCCCAACTGTTCCAGGAACCGCGCGATATCCGCTCCATCCGTCAGCACCGGCAATCGCATTGCGTCCGGTGACTCGCGCTGGTCAAATGCGGCGAATAGCGCCATCTTGGCCACTGCATAGCGTTCCTTGCTCAAAAGCTCACGCCCATGTTGACGCTCCCAGGCCGATATCCCGACATTCCCGATGTGCACACTCACCAAAAATTCCGTCTTGCGATCCGCACTCACTGGAAAGATGAATTCGTACCCCGAACCCAACTCGCTCTCTGCGTATCGTGACCCTGCAAAATAGTATTGGTACACAAAGCCGCTCTGGCTCTGATAGGTCTTCTGTCGGCGAACGGCAGGCGCACCAGCAAGTGGACCGGGCACGGGATTCGTAAACTTCTTCTTAAACCAACCCAGCATGGAATGGAGCAAGTCTAGCATGGTGCATAATCAAGGGAGAATGATGCGCAGCCCAATCCTGGCCAGTTTGACCATACTCACGGCGTGGGCTCAAATCGCCGAGCCTGTAAAGATCACCGGCAACTGCACCGAAGATGATATTCAAAGTTTTGGAATGAGCTGTTCCACGGAAGAACCATGCAAGATTTATCTGGAACTTTCCTCGCTTGAATCCATTGGCAGCCGTCTGATTTTGGCTGGCAACTTGCACACTTCCGACGTCACGCTGTCTTCCCTTTTGCTAACCAGCGAAGACGGCGGCAAGACCTGGAAAGAACCCATTGACCGCATTAAAACGGCAACGCTGGACGCCATGCAGTTTCTTGATTTTGAAAACGGCTGGATCAATGGTCAACTGGTGCAATCGTTTCCCAAAGATCCATTCTTTCTGGTGACACGCGATGGCGGCAAAAGTTGGCGCAATATTCCCATCTTTAATGAAAGCCGCTCCGGCACTGTGGATAAATTCCACTTCGAGAATAAGAATGATGGCGTGATGCTTCTGGATCGTATACAATCCGGTGATTCCGGGGGGCGTTGGGCGTCGTATGAAACGCGCACTGCCGGTGATTCCTGGGAGCTGAAGCAAGTCACGCAAAAGAAGCCTGAATTCAAAAAAGTGGCCGCAACCAGCAATGCCAATTGGCGTCTGGTTGCGGTTGCCAAGACAAAGATTTACCGTTTGGAACACAGAGCCGCAGGTAAATGGGAAGCTACGGTGACCTTTCACATTGAGGCCGGGGAATGCAAAGTTGCGGAACGCAATCTGGCCCCACCGGTGGAGCCTGACGCAGCGGAGAAAGAGCCTGCAGCGAGCGGAGTTTTCCAGATTCCGGGGCGCACCCCTCCAACCACCAAGAAGAAGCAATGATGGGTAAAGATTTCATCGAAAAAGGGCGATACGGTACTATAGTGAAATGCGCGGAGAAAACGAATTTGAACACGGCCACCGTTGAGGCCCCCGTCATAGTGGAATCCAAAAAAAACCTTAGAAAGTCGCTAACCATGGTTTTTGGCTGCACTCTTTTGGGTGCCACTGCACAAATCCTGATTAAGAGCGGTCTCAAGCTGTTGCCGCAGCATGCTGGGCTGTTTGAATTGATCCTTATTGGGCTTACCAATTGGCAATTGATGATGGGCCTGTGCTTGTATGGCGGAAGTACCGTTCTTCTGGTTCTGGCTTTGCGCTACGGCGAACTTTCCATGCTTTACCCGGTGATCGCCCTCACTTACGTTTGGGTAGCTATGCTTTCCTTGATCTTTTTTCACGAATCTGTAAATATCTTCAAAGCCACCGGCCTGCTGATGATTGTCGGCGGAGTCTGTGTGCTGGGTTTGAGTCAAAAGAAGTGAGTACACCCAACAGTTCCATTGCATTGGTGCTTGCTGCATCCTTTATTGGATCATTCGGAGCAACTTTCCTGAAAGGCGGGGCTGACCGTCTGGAACGAAATTTCAAGTCGCTGCTCACCAATTGGCGCTTGTTTGCAGGCGTGGCAACTTACCTTTCTTCTTTCCTGGTTTACACTGCGGGAATTCGAAATGGCGAATTAACGGTGCTGTATCCCATGGTTTCTCTTGGATACGTCTGGACACTGCTGTGGTCTCGCATCTTCTTTAACGAACCGCTAACCAAGGGCAAGTTCATGGGACTGGGCATGATTCTGGCGGGCATTCTTGTGTTGAATCTGGGTAACAAATAAGGCCCGGGCTGCTTGTGCCAAACTCCGCTACACTCTTAATTCATAGCCCTGATCAAAAAGGGATTGTCGCTGCTGTATCGGCCTTCCTCTTTGAGCATGGGGCCAATATTCTTCACGCCGATCAGCATCAGGATCACGAATTGAAGCTGTTTTTCATGCGGGTGGAATGGGATTTAACCGACTTTGATCTGGATGCCGAACAGTTTCCCGATAGCTTTGCACCCATAGTGCAGCGCTTCCAGTTTGATTGGCAAATTTCCTATTCCGAACACCGGCCAATTGTCGCCATCCTGGTTTCCCAATACCAGCATTGCCTGGTTGATCTACTCTATCGCTACCAGATCGGCGACCTTCCCTGCCGCATCCCACTCATCCTCAGTAACCATCACGACGCCGAGCCCTTAGCCAGATTTTATGGCATCCCGTTTCATTATTTGCCAGTGAATGCGGATAAAGCTGCCATGGAGAAAGCCCAGTTAGAGCTACTGCAAACGCATCACGTGGAACTGATTGTGCTGGCGCGCTACATGCAAGTTCTCTCGCCTGAATTTGTTGCCAATTATCCGCAGCGCATCATCAATGTACACCATTCCTTTCTGCCTGCTTTTAGCGGTGCCAAACCGTATCATGCGGCTCATCAGCGGGGCGTAAAATTGATTGGGGCAACCAGCCACTATGTGACTGAAGTATTGGATGAAGGCCCTATTATTGAGCAGGACGTAGCTCAAGTATCGCATCGCGACCAGATTCCAGACCTAGTCCGAAAGGGACGCGACCTGGAATGCCGCGTGTTGTCACGAGCCGTTCAGTGGCACCTGGATCACCGCATTCTGCACTATTCCAGCAAGACCGTAATTTTCGATTAAGCTGCCGCAAAACCATGCTGCTTGCGATGGTGTGGACCATCGTGCATCTGCGTCGATTTGAAAGTTTCGTGTCTACCATCGCTGCACCGTTCGCTGACTCGCCCCACAAACGCAGCCTGTTCCTTCTTGTTCATAGGCTTGAAATTGCGGGCCACGGCAAGGTTCTGCAACAACTGTTGCATGGAAAGAATACCCATCACTTGCGTGGCAACGGGCAGGCTCAGGCAGTAACGGTAACACTCCGCAGGCGTAACATCCATCACTTCAGGAAACAATCCCTTGGGATAACCGCCGCCTAAACCCTTCATGCCAATCACACCCACTTCATGCTTCTGGCAAACAGGAACCACTTTGTGCTGAAAGCTTCGATACACGGCATCGCCAACGTTAATAGGCATCTGCGAGGCATCCCACTTTTTGTACTTGGCCAACATGCTGAGGTGAATGCTGGGATCTTTGTGACCAGTGAATCCGATAAAGCGAACCTTGCCTTGCTTCTTCGCTTCCAGCGCAGCCTTCATGCCGCCTTTGTCGAAAATCCAATCGGGGTCATTATCGTAATTGCATTCGTGAAACTGCCACAAATCAATACAATCCGTCTTCAGACGACGCAAGGAATCTTCCAGATTTTTCATGGACCCGGCGTAATCCCGTTCGCAATTCTTGGTCATCAGGAATACTTTCTTGCGCAACCCGTCCATGGCCAAAGCCTTGCCCATCAATTCTTCCGAATGGCCATCATGGTAATCCCAGGCATTGTCGAAGAAGGTCATCCCTTCGGCGATGGCGGCGTGCATAATGCGGATGGCTTCTTTTTCCTGCTTCACTGCCCCTATATGCCAACCACCCAGACCAAGGATGGAGACACGTTCATTTGTGCGTCCAAGTACGCGCGTAGGAATTCCGTTAGAAGCCATGAGATTCTATGATCGCAGACTTACTTCAGTTCAACCACCAAAACCTCAATCGGCTTGCTGCTCAAGTTTTCTTCCTTGTGCTTATTGGGCATTCCCCAACTGACGTCGCCAGCCTTGTGTTGCACGTGTTCCACTTTGCCATCGGCAGAAGTTACATTCATGTCCTGATCTGTAATGTAAGTCACCACACGATTCAATAAATGTTCGTGCATGGGTGCAATTTCCTTAGCCCCAAACTTCGCCCGCACCACTCTTACCTGCTCGTTTTCAAATTCCACTTTATAATGCTTCTTGTCAATCTTTACTGGATCAAGCGGCGATGCATTTGCAGAGTTCCCTCCACCCGGTTTCTTCAGTTCGATTTCCACAATGGTAACTGCACCGTTCGATGTGATTTCCGCGATGTGCATTCCCCCGGCTGGACTCCACAACGCTTGCCCCGGCTTCCAATCCAGGGTCACGGTCTTGGCCCCTTCATAGGCAATGGTCTGCTTGCCCTGGTTCAAATAAATCATCACCCGATTCACATCGTGCTTGTGAAGCGTGGTCTTCAGATGAGGAGCTTGTGTAACCTTCAATACTTTCACTTGTTCATTGTCAATGGGAGTGCTTCGGTCTTGACCGAACATTGGGATCATCACAGCTAGCGCGCTAATTAGTATTTTCATGGCCCTATCATCATACAGCTAGCACAGCTAGCGGACTTGATTGCACGCACGATTACTTGAGGGTATGCGGCATTCGTGGAAATCCGAGAGCAGTGGTACGCCAATCCGAGCCGTGACCGCG
>JAYWBH010000315.1:0-16459 GCA_043781815.1 Bryobacterales bacterium
CGGACTCATTCAACCTAACATCCAACTCCGGAACACTCGGTCAAAACCGGACATTCTTACTTTGCTGGGATTAGGACATTTCTACTTTGCCTTGACACAACAGGAATCACCTATCATGAAAAAATTACTACAAATCCTTTTTCTCGTCATCTTCGTATGGATGATTGTCATGACCACTCGCACTTGCATGGAAATCAGCTTATGGGACGCTTGGCCCAGCTACAAAGCCAATCCATGGGCCATCGCCACCCTTTGGGATGCTTACTTTGGCTTCCTGACTTTTTTTATTTGGGTCTGTTTCAAAGAAAGCCGTTTTTCAATGCGCGTACTCTGGTTCCTGCTCATCATGGGCTTGGGTAACATCGCCATGTCCTTTTACGTGCTCCTTCAACTGCACAAGCTGAAACAGGACGAACCACTTTCCAAGGTCCTGACTGCATGAAAGCATTTTGGAACAAGCGCATCATTGAACCCATCCTGCTGCTTTTGAAGCAAGGTTTGACCCCTGAAAAGTTGGCCTTAACCATCGCCATGGGAATTGCCTTGGGTACCATTCCAGTGTTGGGTGCCACATCCATCGCCTGCGCCGCAGCCGCAGCAGCATTCGGATTGAACCAGGCAGCCATTCAAGGCGTCAACTACTTTGCCTACCCGTTGCAACTCACCCTGCTCATTCCATTCCTGAAGCTTGGTGCTTTTCTATTCGGCGACACATCTTTTCACTTAGGGCTTTCCGACATCACCAACTTAATTCAGACCGGTATTTTCATCACCATCAAAACCCTTTGGACGGCCACTTGGCACGGCCTTATCGCCTGGGGTCTGGTAGCATTTCCGACCGCAGCTCTTGTTTATTTCCTACTCCGACCAGTTTTAAAGCTGGCCGCAGCAAAGCAGAATTCCATATGACCATAATCTTGTACGCCTGGGCCGCCGTCGCCCTGTTGATGTTCCTATTGTGGCTGCTGCACTTTCCACTGAAGAATGCATCCATCGTCGATGCCGGCTGGGCTGTGGGCATCGCCATCTGTGCCTGCTTTGCCGGAGCCCTGGGGCAGGGAACTGAAGCGCGTCGCTTACTGATCGCCAGTATGGTTGTGTTTTGGGGACTTCGCCTGGCCGCACACTTAGTGTTTGATCGAATGTGGGGCCATCCCGAAGAAGGTCGCTACGTCGAACTCAGGGAAAAGTGGAAAACGAATATCGGCATCAAGTTTTTCTGGTTCTACCAATTGCAGGCACTCACCTGCGTCATTCTCGCCACCCCATTTTTCCTTGCCAGTCGCGACGCAGCCCAAATCCGCACATCTGATTTTCTGGGCCTCCTGGTTTGGATAATTGGTCTGGTAGGCGAATCCATTGCCGATCACCAATTGAAAAGCTTCAAGTCCATCGCGGCTAGTAGCGGACTAACCTGCCGAGTTGGCTTGTGGAATTATTCCCGACACCCCAACTACTTTTTTGAGTGGCTTACCTGGGTGGGATACGCTATCATCGCCCTGCCATCAGAATGGGGTTGGCTTGGTATGATCTCACCCGCAATTATTTTATTCCTGCTACTTCGAGTCACCGGCATTCCTGCAACTGAAGAGCACGCCGTACGAAGCCGTAAGGATTACCGCGAATATCAAAGAGTCACCAGCGCCTTTGTACCCTGGTGCAGGAAGACTTCATGAGCGACATAGATCAACCGTATTACTGGAAATTGCTGGACAAAGACATCATTCCCGATTGGATCATCCGCATCGCCATCCGCCGATTCAACCGCATGCGTCTCCGTCAAGAAGCCGAACCAACACCGGATTTACAGCGTCAGCGACTGATGGAATTTGTGAAGCAACTGCGCTCCAGTGAGATCGCAGTGAACACTGGTGAAGCGAATGAACAGCACTATGAAGTGCCCACTCGTTTCTACGAATTGGTGTTGGGCGCCCGTCGAAAATATAGTTGCGCCTACTGGCCCCAGGGTGTCCATAACCTGAATGCCGCAGAAGAAGCCATGCTGCAGTTGACTGCCGAACGCGCCCGGATTCAGGACGGCCAGCGCATTCTGGACCTCGGTTGCGGTTGGGGTGCACTGTCACTCTACTTGGCTGAGAAATTTCCCAATTCAAAGATCACTGGCTTATCCAACTCCCGCACACAACGGCAATTTATTTTGGATCAAGCTCAAAAGCGTGGTTTGACCAATGTTGAAATCCTCACTGAAAACATGGTCACCTTCGATACAAAAGAAAAGTTTGACCGCGTCGTCAGCGTTGAAATGTTTGAACACATGCGCAACTACGAGCGTCTGCTGGAAAATGTTTCCCGTTGGATGCAACCGCAAGCCCTACTCTTCGTTCACGTATTTTCGCACTACCGCTTCGCCTACCCATTTGCAGTGAAGGATGGTACAGATTGGATGGCTGAATATTTTTTCACTGGTGGCCTAATGCCCAGTGACGATCTGCTGCTCTACTTTCAGAAAGACGTCACCTGCGTGGATCATTGGCTGATGAGTGGCATCCACTATCAAAAGACAGCACGTGCCTGGTTGGATCTGTTGGACAAAAACAAACCGGAAATCCACAAAGAATTCAAGAGGGTCTACGGCGCGGAAGCAGTGGCTCGCTTGGCCCGTTGGCGCATCTTTTTTATGGCAGTGGAAGAAGTATGGGGCTTCGCTTCTGGAAACGAATGGACCGTCTCGCACTACCTATTTGAACGCCGGGAATAGAGGGGCCAGCCTACTGCCGCATATAAATCCGCTTCCCGCCGAGATACGTTGCTTCCACCGCGATATCCTTCACTTCACCCAGCGGACAGGTCAGAATGTCGCGATCCAGCACAATGAAATCGGCCAGCTTACCAACTTCAAGCGAACCCTTTTCCTTTTCCTGAAACATCAGGAACGCATTGTTGATGGTGTACAACTGAATCGCCTGCGCCCTGGTAATTGCCTGTTCTGCATGCAGTGCCCCTTCCATCCAACGTGGTTGACGGGTGAGTGCAATCCACATCGCTAAAAAAGGATTGTACGGATTAATGGAACGCAGACTTCCGATTTTCTGCATATGATCCGACCCGCCACCCACCATCACACCCTGTTCGAACAGCGTCTTATAGGGCTGAAAGTATTTCATCCGATCATTGCCAAACTGCTTCAACAGAGTAGCTCCGTCAAGCCATAGCCATGCAGGCTGAAGGTCGGCCACCACTCCCATTCGTTTCATTTTCTGAATCACTTCTGGAGTCATAAAATTGGAATGCGTAACGGATGGTCGCTTTTCCCGCAATGCAAAATCATGTTCGTTGATGCGTTCATAGGCGTCCACCAAAGCCGTCACTGCGCCATCACCAACCGAGTGCGCAGTAATCTGGAAATCATTTTGAAGTGCCAACCGGGCAATCTGGTAAAGCTTGTCCGGCTGAATATACTTCATACCTTGATAGTGCGGATCGTCAATGGAATAGACCTTGCTAACGCCCCATGGCTTCAGCATGTAGGCGCTGCCCGTCAACATGCCGCCGTCCAGAAACAGCTTGATACCGCGCAGCCAAAGCATGTTGTCGTAACTGTGCAATGGGCTCTTCGCCGCATTCAGAATCCGAGTCTGAATCTGCTCCATGGGAAGTTGCGCGTCCACCGCATAGGTGAGGAACACGCGGCATGTCAGTTGCTGTTTGTCCTGCAACGCCCGGAATACTTCAATTTCATCGTCCTCTGCATTTCGATCAGCAACACTAGTGATGCCCACCGAATTGTAGTCCGCCAGCAGACGTTTCAGCCACACCTGCTTATCTTCCGCCGTAGGTACGCGCATCTTGGATTCATAGCGAACAAACCGTGTACAACTGCGCACAATGCCGGTAGGTTCTCCAGAAGCAGTGCGCTCCACGCGACCCGGTTTCCCGTCTGTAATGGCAAACGTTTTATCAATGCCACTGAGACGTAAAGCCATGGAGTTTAGCGATGCGTCAGGGCCCGTGCTGAAATATACCGGATGGCGAGGAGCCGCTTTATCTAACTCTTCGCGCGTGGGAAAGCGTTGCTCTTTCAATCGGGTAATGAATACTTGCGAGACTCGAATCCAATCGCCATCGGGAAGGGAACTGGCCCGCGCTGCAATGTATTTTAAGACATCGGCCATGGTCTCCATATCAGGCACCGTGTGATCGAATTCGTAGAGTGAGGCACCACCGGCATGGATGTGCGAATCCATCAATCCTGGCAGTACCGTCTTGCCTTTCAGATCCAAACGCGTTGCTTGAGGGCCAGCCAGACGGGCCATGGCCTGGTTCGATCCAGTGCCCAGAATCCGATCATTGCGAAGCACCATCGCCTCGACGATTCGGAATTTCGCATCAGTGGTGACAATCTTCGCATTATGAACCAGCACAGAATTCTGCGCCAATGCCAATGAGCAAGTAAAAAAGAGTAGACAAGAAAATCGCATCGCTACGATTATCGCGCGCTTCGGTCACCACAAAAAACAGGACATCAGGAAAGAAAGTTAGAACCCGCCCATTCCGCCACGCATCGGAGGTTTGGAAAGGGCAATGGGCACCCGAATTTGTGCTTTGTCGGAACGTTCCAGATTCGGAAGATCACCCACCTGCAGGCACATTGAATTTCCCGCAGAACTGGTTAGCTGAATCAATCTGCGTGCCTCGTTCCATTCTGATTCGGCTTCCTTCGGTGTCTTCAGTGCCAGCAAAGTAGCATAGCGCACCCGCGCCTGGATCAGGTTGCAAGTAGCATCTGTATTGAGGCTAGTGGCTGTCATCTGCACCCCTGTATGGATCGATTCCTGATATTTGGAAAGAGCCTCAGGAATGCGATGGGTGCCCTGCAACGCTAAGCCCGCCATATATTGCAGGTGGCGCAATTGTCGCAGGAGTAAGTGGTTATTCGGATCGCGACTCACCATCTGTCGAATCTCAATTTCGCTATCCACCACCAGTTTCAGCACTTCATCGTGCCGTCCAGCTTCGCTATGAATTTGACCCAGCGATTCAATCGCTGTGAAATAAGCAGCCCGGCAATCCACACCATCGCCACAAGTTTGTCCCGCACTGCCATACAAGTTGACAGCCGTTTGGGCGGCGTTCAAAGCTTCTTGCGTTGGACCCTGTGCCGAACTGATTGCTGCCGATAGTCTTTGATATGCTTGCGCCAAATACTCTCTGCGATCCTCGTGAAGTCCCGTCGAAACTTCAATTGCCCGTCGCGCTGCGGCAAGCGATTCCTGTTTGCGACCGGTTCGTTCTTCAATGCTGGATAGTTCGCTCCAGGCAGCGGACAATTCAAGATCGTAGGTGTTGCCCTTCAATTTGGAAAGAATAGCAATGGATCTTTGGGCCGACGCTCTGGCCTGTTCATTCATTCCAGCCAATGACAAAACATTCGCCAAACGCTGTAACGAAATAGCCAGTTCTTTAGAAGATTGGGCGTCCGCTTTGGGCACGCCATCCAGAATGGAAACTGCTTTCTTCAAGTTAACCGCAGCACTGGGAATATCTCCCCGATTCGACAAACGCCCGTACCCTTGCACTTCGGCGATTTTCCGGTATGCCATGGCCGCTTCCCTCACAAACTGTTCATTGGAGCCGGAACGCTTGGCAAACTGGTCCAATTGTGGAACCGCTTCGCTTGCAATTTCAGAACGAAATGCTGTTGTGGTGGTAAGCGGAGAGGCTTGGAAAAGTGAGGACCGATTAAAATGCTGAATATCGGTGAACGCCTGATACGTTACACCCATCTGGGCCATCAGAGTAATAGCACCAAGTAGTATGACTATAGGTATAAGAGTAGTAGACAACCGAAAAGACAATGGTCTTCGTGGTGGTCTTATGGGTGCGGCTGCCAGCAATCGCCTACCGAAAAGTGGAAGGCTGGGTTTCTTGTAACGCACAATGATGCGGTACCGTTGGCCAGGTTTAACGATCCGTGCGAGATTCTTCAAATTAAATGCAGCGAGAGCCGGCGTGGGGGCAGCTTGCAACGGTTGGAGTAAGACGGCTCCATCCATTGAACTGCAGCATAGCGCGACACTCAGGGGAGTGCTGTCGTGATATGACATCGTGTTTGTAGTGAATTTACTTTATCGAAATCTCCGTACGAATCAAGTGTTCTGGGCTTTCTATTACGCCGAGTATCGTCATTACTACAGTTACTACTCTATCTCTCGTGAAACTTAGAGTACCATAAGTGTTTGAAAAAGATACCCCTCGAATGGGGGTAAATTTGACTAAAAAAGCCCTATGAGTCCTGTAGGTGAATCCCCCTATGTCGAGGTTTTTGGAGAGAGCTGAAATTTGGAAGTCAGTCTTTGGGTTTGTCTATCTGCTTGAACTCTCGATGAGCATCCTTCAGCCCCTTCTTGAGTTGCCCCATGTCGTCAGCCGGGGGCAGGGACTCTGGGCGAGTACCGCTGGTATTAATCATCGTTTGCCTTACCGCCTGACCCACTTGTGTTGCCGCAGACTCGCAATCCTTTTGTCCCCGAACGTTGTTGTTTACGATCTTCGCTTCGGTCTGGGTGATGCGAAAAAGATTAGCGGCCAGTTCCTGCTTCCCCATAAAATCCAATGGGCTTCTTGACGCAGGAATGCCCTTAGCGCTTCGAAGGTCTTTGATGTTGCAGTTATACATTCCCACGATACCCAGCATTCTGGAAGTAGGGATAGATTGTCACGCCTGCGGACTTTGCAACGCCACTCAATGTTTTTTCTCTTTCGGATACATCGTCTCGGATAGCCACCCGTTCTACATCCTCGGCACTCTGAATGTAGAGTCGTAACCCCTCTGCCATGGTCGCGAAATATGCCTGCGCAGCGGCAACCTGCGGTTTCTTCGTATCGCCATTCATCGCGTCTAGGTAGCACGCGAACCGGCTCAACTTCCAATCCAGTTGCACTTTGCCGTCAACTTCACGCTTTTCCTCGCGGAAATTTTCGCTCACAGAGATGTTGAGCGCATTACACGCAGTCATTGCTCGATTGATGGCATTACGGAATGACGGAAGGGCAACGTATCCGAGCATTCGCATAAGATCGCTGGCATACCAGAACGTTTCCCCGTTTGCCCGACTGAATGCCTCGAAATTATCGCGTTCCCGGTCGAAATGGAATACATCAAGTTGCGTTTGTTCGGGATCAACAACCATAACCTACCAACCTATCACAGTCATGTTTCCAGACCTATTGCTGCAAAAGCTTTAGTGCTAACCTAAAGCCCGTGTCTCAACATGAAGTACAATCTTGAAGTGTCCAGAAGTTTGCTCACCCTCTGTTCTTTCGTTGCTCTACAAGCAATCTGCTTGCCCAGCGCAGTTGCCCAACCCCTGGAAATCTACCAGAAAACAGTCCAGCCTTTTCTTTCCAAAAACTGTTCCACCTGCCACAACGACAAACAAAAAATCGCCAACCTCAGCTTCGATCCGTTCCGCGATCCGGCTTTTGCTCTGCAACAGAAGGATGCCTGGGGCAACATTCTTGACAAATTAATCACCGCGAAAATGCCCCCACCAGGCACTCCTCAGCCTTCCCGAACCGATGTTGCTGCAGTTACAAAGTGGATAGAAAATGTTCTCGGCACTTCCAACAAACAGGCTGCTCTGAATCCCGGTAGTGTAACTGCCCGACGCCTGAATCGCGTGGAATACAACAACACTATTCGCGATTTGCTGGGCGTGGCCGTCCGCCCGGCAGATGAATTTCCGGTGGATGATTCCGGCTACGGGTTCGATAACATCGGCGACGTCCTAACCGTCTCTCCCATGCTCATGGAAAAGTACATGACTGCCGCCGCTAGCGTTTCCCGGCTGGCCATTTTCGGCGAACCTCTGCCAGCCAAACCCACCCGCTTAGCGCGCCTTCTCAACCGGCGTTCACCCGATGCCAATGATGTTCTCAACAAAGGGAACTATTTCCCATATTCCATCCGCGGAGCAATGTATGGAAACTGGGTGTTTCCGGTGGATGCTGAATACGAATTCCGCCTCCGTGTGGCAAATTTCCGACCGGATAAAGCTGCTGATCGTCGAACAAAGAAACAGAATCGTGAGCCAACGGCTGTTGGTGAGCAAAAAGGAGCAGAGTTACAAGCGTTTCTGGAAGCAGCGCGAAAGGCCGCCCCACCGCGACAAGTTGTGCTCAGCGTAGATGGCCAGACGGTTCTCACCGACGTCGTTGAAGGCACCGCTGCATTTGGCTATCAGCGCGGAGAATTTATTGCCCGCGTGCATGTAAAAGCAGGCGAACGCAAACTGCGAGCATCGTTCCCAGAACTGGCTGATCTAGGGGATCCGCGACAAAATATCAATCCCGATATGCGTCGGCAATTGTTCGTCGACTATCTGGAAATTGTCGGACCCTTCAAACCCAGTCTGGAACCATCCGATAGTTACAAGAAAGTTTTCATTTGCCAGCACGCCCACGGCAAGCATCAGCCACAATGCGCCCGCAGGATTGTTGAAAATCTAACCCAGCGTGCCTACCGCCGTTCCGTTACCCGCCAGGAAGTGGAATCCAAACTTGCCCTGGTTACCATGGCCCAAAAAGATGGCGACTCCTTCGAAGAAGGCATCCGTCTTGCCCTTGAAGCGATTCTTGCTTCACCCAACTTTTTGTTTCGAACAGAAGTTCCCCAAACGTTGAAAAATGCATCAGAAAAATCTGCCTATCGCGTGAGCGAATTTGAGCTGGCATCGCGATTGTCGTACTTCCTCTGGAGCAGTATGCCCGATCAGCAGCTTCTTACCTTAGCCGCCAACAAATCACTGCGATCGCCAGGAGTGCTGGAAAAGCAGGTTCGCCGAATGCTGGTAGATCCCAAAGCAAATAACCTGGTGGACAACTTCGCCGCACAGTGGCTGCAACTGCGCAATCTGGGTCGTACCAAGCCCGATCCTGCCCGCTTCCCAACCCTTGACGATGAACTGTTGGACGCCATGCGTCGGGAAACCAGCCTGTTCGTCGGAACCGTGATTCGTGAAGACCGCAGTATCCTCGATTTTATTGATGCACCATTCACGTTCCTCAACGGTCCACTGGCGCGCCACTACGGCATTGCTGGCGTAGATGGAGAGGCATTCCGTCGCGTCAGCCTGGACGGCGAACAACGCAGCGGGCTGCTCACCCAAGGGGCTATCCTGACCGTATCGTCATACCCTACGCGCACCTCGCCGCCGGTGCGTGGCAAGTGGGTTCTTGAAAATATGATGGGTACCGCGCCACCCCCGCCACCTCCTGAAGTTCCTGTGCTGGACGAATCCAAAATGGCCACCACAATGTCCATGCGCGAACGTCTGGAACAACATCGGAAAGATCCCAGTTGTGCGCCTTGCCATAACGCAATGGATCCCATCGGTTTCGGGTTGGAACGTTACGACGCAGTGGGTGCCTATCGCACGCATGAAGGAAAATTGCCGATTGATTCCTCGGGAATACTTCCCGATGGCAAATCCTTTCAAGGCGTCAAAGACCTGAAGGTAATTCTTAAAAGTCAATCCGCCACCTTCACCCGAAACCTCACTGAAAAGCTGATGACGTTTGCACTGGGGCGCGGTTTAGAGCGTTACGATAGATCTGTCGTAGACCAGATCAGCCAGCAAGCCGCGCAAAACAATTTCAAATTCTCTACCCTTGTGTTAGGTATCGTGAATAGCCAGCCCTTTCAAATGCGAAGCGGCGACGGAGAAAAGTAAGTATGACCCAACCATTATCCCGACGAACTCTTCTGCGCGGTATTGGAACCGCCTTAGCCTTGCCACTGCTCGATTCCATGCGTGCCGTCGCAAAAACTAAGTCTCCCACTCGAGTGGCCTTCGTCTACTTCCCCAATGGTGTCCAAGTGCCGTCGTGGGTTCCTCAAACGCAGGGGCAGATTGCCGACCTGCCGATGTCTTTGCCTCGTGTGCTGGAACCGTTGGCTGCTTACCGAAAAGATATTTCCGTGCTGGCTGGCTTAACCGTAAACGGTGGTCGGGCTTTGGGCGATGGCCCTGGGGATCACGGTCGCGCAGGTGCCAGTTACCTCACCGGAATTCACCCCAAAAAGACGTTTGGTAAAGACCTGCAAGCCGGTGTCTCAGTAGACCAATATATGGCCCAGAAGATTGGTGGGCAAACCCGGTTCGCATCTCTGGAACTGGGCTGCGAAGAAGGGATTCAGGGCGGTAACTGCGATAACGGTTATAGTTGCGCGTATAGCAACAGCATTTCCTGGCGGACCCCAACTACTCCCAATCCTCCGGAAGTGCGTCCTCGGGCCGTTTTTGAGCGACTGTTTGGGGGCGGGGAACTGGATGCCGATCCAATTCGCCGAGCTCGTCAACAACGCTACAAGAAAAGCGTGCTCGATTCTGTTTTGGAAGATGCTCGCTTGTTGCAGGGTAAGTTGGGTTCAACGGATCGTCGTAAACTCGACGAATATCTGTACGCTATCCGAGACATAGAAACCCGTATTGAACGAGCCGAAAAGCAGCCACCGCAATCGGCTCCTCCCATTGACAGGCCCGCAGCCAGCATCCCAGAGGATTACCAGGAGCACACGCACCTGATGTTCGACCTGATGACCGTAGCCTTTCAAACCGATTCCACCCGCGTCGCAACTTTCCTGATGGCCATTGAACAAAGCAACCGGGCCTACCGTGAGATTGGTATTCCAGATTCCCACCACGGCCTGACCCATCACGGCGGAGACAAAGAAAAGATCGAAAAATGCATTCGCATCAATCGCTATCAAATGGAACAGTTCGCCTATTTTCTGGGCAAGCTAAAAGCCACTCCAGACGGCGACGGCACCTTGTTCGATCACATGATGATCACCTATGGCAGCGGCTTGGGCGACGGTCACGAACATGACAACCTGCCCACCGTACTCACCGGCGGCGGTAACGGGTTGTTCAAGCATGGGCGTCACATAAAATATAAACCAGAAACGCCGCTGGCCAATCTTCATGTGGTGATGATGGATCGTATGGGCATCCCGGCAGAATCCTTTGCCGATAGCAAAGGCAAGTTGGACTATCTTGGCGATTTGACATAATACATGTTATCGGTGAGAGGTGGTCGCCTGATTTTGGCTTAGTCGTTCCCAACCCATCCCGCCTGACTTAACTGTCAAATGAATCAAACAGTTGCCCTTTTGGCTTAGTCTGTACCTCAACATCTGCGTGCTAGAGTTTGCCCTGACATGGCCAAACCTGTACGAATCCTTTCTATTGACGGCGGTGGCGTCCGCGGTTTAATTCCGTCTCTGATTCTTTCCAAATTAGAACAGCTCACTGGTCAGCCCATTTGCGAACTGTTCGACTTGATTGCCGGGACCTCCACCGGTGGAATTCTTGCCCTAGGTTTAGCAATGCCTGGGCCAGACGGTAGCCCAGCCCATTCCGCTGCTGACCTGGTCTCCATTTACGAAAAGGAATCGGCCAGGATTTTCTCCCGACCCCTAGGCTATCGGCTGCGCTCCTTGGGGTCGTTGGCTGATCAAAAGTATCCATCGACTGGGATTGAATCGGTCTTACACGAGTACTTTCAAGATGCCCGTCTGAAGGACAGCCTTACCGATGTCCTCATTCCTGCCTACGAAATAGAACGTCATTTTCCGTTCTTCTTTAAGAGCACCAATGCCCGCCAGAACCCTGCCTATGACTTTGCAATTAGAGACGTAGCCAGGGCCACTTCTGCCGCGCCGACGTACTTTGAACCGCACCGCATTGCCTCTGCAACAGACTATTTCGCTTTGATTGACGGTGGTGTGTACGCCAACAATCCTGCTGGATGCGCCCTTGTCGAATGCCTGAGCACGTTTCCTCACACTGAGGATTTCGTGGTCGTTTCACTTGGCACGGGTTCCAGATCGGATTCCATTTCCTACCGTAAATCCAAGTCCTGGGGCTTGGCGCAATGGGCCAAACCTATTTTGAATATCGTGCTGGACGGCGTCAGTGCCACCGTGGATTATCAACTGAAGCAACTGCTGCCATCGAATCGATATTTTCGCTTTCAACCCAACTTAGAACCAGGTTGCTATGCCATGGACAACGCCGACCCCGGCAACATCCGCCGACTTCGTATAACCGCAGAAACCTTGATTCGTGAAAAAGCTGAGGATCTGAAGATTCTCAAGGAATTGCTAAGCCGCTAAAATCTTCGCAGCCAATCGGTTGCCCCGGCGGTGGTTCCACAAAGCTGACTGGAACCTGTTTCGGATCAGCCATAAACCGGTCAATTTGTTTCACCGCAAAACTACCCTGGGCCAGTCTCGTTCCGGTCAGAGTCTTGGCGTAGGCTCGCAATTTTTCCAATTCCAGAAATGCCTGCGCTCGAACCAGGCTGGAACTGGATTCTCCAACCGCCAATGCCATCAGCCGCTTCATTACAATGGATTCAACCACTTGTTGCGTTAGTTCTTCCAATCCATTCTTTCTAGGTGCTTTCCAGGTTGCGTTAATCAACTTTTCGACAACCTCAGCGAAGCCATCCACTTTAGGATTTCGGGCATGCTGTTCCATCAACCGGTGTGCTCTTTGAGGATGCAAAAGTAGGCTGAGGGTGATGTTGGCCGCCGCTTCCACCGGTGCCATGGAATCAAAAGTCAATCCACTCGATCCTCGAAACGACTCCCGAGTAGTCGAAAATCCGAACGCATTGGGCGGCAAAAGGTCCAACAATGGTGCTGAAAGTGTCAAATTTTGCGCATTTAACGTCGCTAAAATGGCATTTAGTGCGCTTTTTTGCTGCTCTGGAGGCACTATTTCGGCAATTTTTTGACCGTCACCTTTCACCGCATAGGCATAATCCACCCCTCCAATCAGCTTCGAAACTGCCTCAGTCTGGTAGCGATGGATCAGGTAAATGGGGACCAGTGAGTCTCTCAAAGTGCTCCACGGCTCACCTTCGCGCACATTGGTTGTTCCGAATCTTGCCAGTGCCCGATTGCGAATTGTCATGATGCGATTCAGCTCTTCAATGGCATTGGAACCGCTGTCCCAAAGGTGGGCTCTGGGGTGTGCGCCACCTTCCGACCGGGCGTCACTATCGGAGATGAATTCCAGTCCTTGCTTAAGCCCTTGCTCTAGAATTGTGCGCAGCTTAGAGCTTTCATCCATTGGATTTGAAAACTCAGCATAACCATAAGTAATAGCAAGCTTATCCCAGGCACCGATACCGCGCTGATATCCTTTAGAAACATCAGGGATTCCATTCGCTCCCATTGCAATAAACGGGTGGGGGTAATCCATTACCGACGCGTCTTTATTCGCGCTGGCGGCAAAGTTATGGGTGATCCCCAACGTATGACCCACTTCGTGAGCGGCCAATTGGCGAATTCTGGCTAAGGCCATTTCCCTGCCCTCAATCGACTCTTTGGTTCCACCTTCAAATGGCGAAAGCAGTCCCACGGCGATCAAATAATCCTGCCGAATGCGCAGCGACCCCAGCGTGACATGGCCTTTGATAATCTCGCCAGTTCGAGGATCTTCAATCGTGGCCCCGTACGACCAGCCTCGGGTAGAACGATGAACCCATTGAATCATGTTGTAGCGGGCATCCATTGGATCAGCGTCTGGAGGAAGCATTTTGACTTCGAATGCGTTGCTGAATCCTGCTGCTTCAAAGGCCTGTTTCCACCAACTGGCACCTTCCAAAAGGGCGGACCGAATCGGTTCCGGGGCACCGGGATCTAAATAGTAAACAATGGGCTTTATCGGGTCGCTTAGGGCGGCGGTGGGATCCTTTTTCTGCAGGCGGTGCCGCGCTATGAAACTTTGCTTGATCGGTTCAGTGAACGGCGAGGCATAATCGAAGTATTCGATTCCGAAAAAGCCCGCACGTGGATCTTGTCGACGCATGCGGAATCCGGGCTCTGGTAACGCCACCAGCGAATGATGTTCGCGTAGGGTAATGGAATCTGGCGAAGGGGTAACAGAACGCACGAAGTTACCTGGCGTATCTCCAACAAACGTTAAGGTCACTTCCACTTCAGTATTGCGTGGAAAAGCTTTGCTACGGTCCAGGTAAAACATAGACCTGCCCAGTTCTAAACGATAAGTTCCCTGCTTCGACTCCTTCAGCTTTTCAATGGCACCATGGGCATCGCGAAGAAAGAAGTTGGTGGCATCAACCAACAGATGACCATCGGTTTCCGCTTCCACGGTAAACCCAAAAATTGCTGATCGGGCAAAGGCCTCCATGACGGCTTTGGCTTCCGCAGGATTGCTGGTGGTAGCCCGAAAGTGGGTGTTATTTTCCATCAACAGCACCTTAGGGCCATTGCGTTCAAATTGCACCAGACGAGTATTGCCCACTTGACCCCGGTCCAGCCCCACATCGTTTGAACCTAAACCAGAGGGCAATGAGCTGTAGTAGAGGAACTCTTGTTCAAGAGCTGGAATCTCAAGAAACATCTTTCCACCCTTTGCGTCCCAATAGAGAGGAAAAGATCCGTCGAGCTTGGTGAAGCCGACTGTTTTCTCAGCAATCGATGCGGCGCTGGAAAAAGCACCAGTCAGGGTCATCAGAATGAGGAAGCGAACCATTCTTCGATTGTCGCAAGAATTGAGCGAAGGGCTACACTGTTAAGACAGACTGTTACGTAAGCTTATGCATATCTTCAGAGCGGGGTTAGTTGCGGTGTTGCTGGGTCCGATTTATGCGCAGACCATTTGTCCGCCCACTCCCATTTATCAGAGCTGTGATTTGGTTTTCGAATTGAACGATGCGGAAATGGCGGCGCATCCCAATCCGTACGTTTCGGTGAAGATGCACGCCGAAGTCCGTTCCCCGAAGCACACCACCTTTAAGCTGCCTGCTTTTTGGGATGGCGGGCGAAAGTTCATCATCCGATTTTCGCCAGTGGATCCTGGACAATGGGATTTCCGGCTTACCTCAAATCTGGAACGCTTTGATGGCAAATTAGGACAAACGGAAGCGCTGCCATCGGATGTCCCGGGGTTCATTCGACCCGCAAATTTGCGTCATTGGGCCTACACTGAAATCAAGAAACCACACCTGTGGATGGGCGATACACTGCTTGGTTTGGCGACGATTGAGCGGGCCAAGTTTGAAGCAATTGTTACTGCCCGTGCTGGACAAAAGTTCAATCATATTCGAGCGCAATTGTTTGGGGAAACGACAGCCGATGCCAAATCCGCATTCTCCGCCTGGGACAAACCCAATCCAGAATATTTCCGCGAACTGGACCAGCGCATCCAGTATGTAAACAAGAAAGGCATCACGGTTGACCTGATGCTGGGTCAAAGTAAAAATCAGTTGCGGCAACTGTTCCCAACCTGGCAACAAAGGGAACGATTCCTGCTTTATGTAATTGGCCGCTACAGCGGTATGAACATTACCTGGTTGGGTCTGGATGAATTTGAAAGCTATACCGATGGGCGCCCGCTGCTTAAGGAAATCGGCGATTTTCTTAAGATTAACGATCCCTACAAACATCCCCGATCCAGTTTTACGCAAAGCACCACTTCCGGGCTGCTGGCCGATGGCTGGATGGATTTCTTAAGCTACCAGACTTCCAACAGTCAAATTGGTGGCGTGGAGAGGCAACTTTTCACCAAACCTTTCGTGAACTTTGGAGTTGGTTCAGAAGACGCAAGCAGCGCGAAGAGTAGCGATGATTTCCGCAAGCATCTGTGGAATATAACCATGGATGGGCAGTATCCGACCTTTTCGGCGATGGACCCAATGATCACCGATTCCCCTGGTGCCAAAGCGATGAAGGCCTGGTACGAGTTTTTCGATTGGACTCGGCACTGGGAACTGGATCCTTACTTTGACCTGGATGGCGGCAAGGCTTTAGCGCTGGAAGGTGAGGAGTACATTGTGTACCTGGAAAAGCCTGGGCTGATTGAAGTGATTGTTGAAAAGCATTCCTACAATGTCTACTGGTTCAACCCCATCACCGGGGAAAGCTTGAAGCAGAAAGATTTCAAGGGCGAGAAATATGTTGGGGAGCCTCCGTCGAAGACACAGGATTGGGTGCTGCATCTTTCCCGTGATGGCCATAAAGAACGCTTGCTGTCTTACAAGTTTGAGTCGCGACCGCCCTTTGTGCAGGAACTGGAAACCAGCATCGCAAAAGTGCCCTTTCAGATTGTGGCGCCGAAAGAGAACGAAATTTCTTCGAAGAAGGAATATGCTTTTGAGTTGAAGATCAAGAAAGACACCCGGGCAACCAGGTCCATGATGTACTTGTGGACAGCGGAAGTGGTGGCCGATGGGCAAGGTAGCCGGGTTCTGGCAACAGGAGCGAAAGGCACCTTTCGCATTCCGCCGGGGATCATCAAAAACTACCCTGCGGTGTTGAACGTCCACGTTTCAGCAATCAATGCCAATGGCAAGGTGTATGCTGCGGATCAGGTTTATCGGGTGATGGATTGACCACTCGAATTCTGGCGGTGGACACAACCTGCGAGTACGGCAGCGTAGCCTTGATTGAGAATGATCGGGT
>JAYWBH010000316.1:0-16456 GCA_043781815.1 Bryobacterales bacterium
CATTCCAATTTCCAAAATTCTATATGACATTGGGCTAAATCTCCTGCCCCAAACTAAATTCACTAACTTTCACCAAACCTGGAGTTGAGTTTGTGGGGCAGGCAGTTTTGCCTGCCAAGCCCGCAGGCGGGCTTTTTTCACACCTTCGAGTGCTTGGAAAACTTCTGAAATTGGGCATTGCGGAAAAATGACGAAGCCCCATAACAACAGGCAGAGATGCAACATGCCACTTAGTTTTCCCGCATCCCTGTAGAATCCCCAACGTTTGATGGGATAACCTGTGGGTTCAAGGGACAGGCAGGGATGCCTGTCCCACTTACTGACTAAGTTACTTCGGGCAGCCTAGCGCTTTGACGGCGTCGGCTGGTGGGTCGACGAAGGTGACGGTGGAAGAAGGCATGGTAGCGCCTCCTGGAACCAGCCAGACTTCCACACGACGGTAACCGATGCGTGGGTCAGGCTTGCCCCCTTTGATTACTGTGCTGGTTCCGCAGAAGTCCAGCATAGGTGCGCTGCTTTCCTCCGTACCGGCATAACCAACTTTCACCCGGCCCAAATCTAAGGCAGAGCAGATTCCCGTTCCGGCACTTAGAACAGCGGCCACATTCAATGCGCGACGCTTGTCGGAAGCCGAAGCGACCGGACGTTTTGATCCCTTTCTGACAACAGCTTGTTCGCTTTTATCGAGGTGACCAATGAGGACAACCTGGGCGTTGGGATCGGCCTTCATCTTGTCTGTAAGGACTTCCAGAAGGAGCCGCTTGCCGCAGTTGTTGACTCGGGAACTGCCAGCGGCGAAGACGATATCGTCCAGGCGCTGGGCCATTGGTGTGGACTTCACGGTGACCGTTGTGGTTGCCGTTGACGATCCACCATTGGCATCGGTAGCGTTACCGGTGATGGTCACAGCCTTGCGTTGAATGCCTGGAGTGGACTTATCGAAAGTAACACCAGTCGAATCAAACGTGCCATCGGGTGAGATGCTGCCTTCACTGGATTTCAAAGCAACATTGACTGGTGTTCCAGCCGCGTTGGGCTTGGTGGTGACGGTGACCTTGGCGGACTTGCCTGCCTCCACTTCTGCAGGGGATGCAGTCATGGAAATGGATGGATTGCCGTATGCCTTAATTTCCACTGTGGTGCAACCTTGTTTTTCAGTGTAGCCAGCAGAGGAAGCAGTGGCGCAGATTGTATACATGCCGGGGGCTTTGCCCGTAGTATCGAAAACAAAGGACGATCCCGTTTCCGATTGCTTGGCACCATTCACGGTCCAACCGTAGTTGATGGTAGGAATGCTGGCGGGGTCCGCTGTGGCCATTAGTTTGGACGACGTTCCGGCGTATACCGAAGCTGGGTCTGCGGTGACTCCAACGCTGTTGAAATTCCGAATGGGCAGGATTGCCTTCAATTCCTGACAACTGGTGCTGGAGACTAATTTTTTGGCAGAGGCAGTGGCGCAAATCTTGTACATACCTTCAGCGCGACCGGTGGAATCGAAATTATAAAGGTCGCCGGATTGTTCAAAAGGAACACCATTCAAAGACCAGGTGTTTTTCACTACAGCCTTGGCCGGAGCGTCTACATTGAATTTGAAGGGGCGCGATTGGCCAATCAGGATATTGGAAGTATCGCCAGTCAAACTGGTGGTGAGCAGTTGTGGTTTAGAATCCACGGCACCAAAGTTCAGGCCCAAACCTGCGGTGAGTTGGACGCCTGTTTGCCAGCCCTTGGGGGCAATGTAATATGCACCGGGAATGGAGGTTGCTTCGGGAAGGCCGAAGTGCGGATTCCCGGCCCAAACGTTGCGCGCATCCAATCGCAAACTGGTCAATTTGTTGATGCCGTATTTCACGCCACCTCCAAAGTTGAAGCTAGGCTCACCGCGGCTACTGCGGCTGGATGAGCCGAGCTGTAATAAGCGGGCAGTGGCAGCATCGGTAAGGTTGAACCACATGGCTCCGCCGCCTGCGGTAAGGTATGGACGCCATTTCTTATCGGGATCAGCAAAGTGCCACACAGGGTTTAGGCTGAGGGAATGATTGCGGGAACCGAATCCCGATTGCAAAGGGCCGTTGCTGCGCAACAACGGGAACAAATTCAGGTTGTTTACGCCATAGGCATAAGCACCTTCCAGGCTCCATCGTGGAGTGAGGGTGCCGCCGATGCGAAACCCGCCCAATCCTCCTTCGTCCAGTTCAGCGCCAGACGGGCTGTACTTGTTGTTTCGTACCGAATAACCGCTGAAGCCCCCGAAAATACCGACTTCCAGTTTCTTCACAAAATCAGGCATTTTGGAAGAGGCAGGGGCTGATTGAGGCTGAGCAGCCAGGGGCAAGGCGACAAGAATTGTCACTAAGAATAAGGGTTGAATTTTCATAGACGTCTCTCTTAATTTTTTCACGGTTTACTCAAGACTTCGGGGTCAATTAACGTGGTATAAACTCCACGTCTAGCCACCAGCGCAATGATGCGATGGGGCTGGCTGGGGATAATGGTAAGGCTTTTGATTTGGGCAGCAATGGCCATTCCAGCACGTGGCAAGATTTGCCAGGCATGGCCACCATCCATGGAATATAAAACACTGGATTGCTGCGCGGCAAAGGCCAGATTGGGAAATTGGGGATGAAAAAAGATGCCGCTAGTAGTTGCCGCCTGGGCACCCAGTGCCTGCAACCATTGGTCACCTGATGATTGAAGCAGGAAAAGCCCGTGCGACGTGGCTGCAACCAAATGATGGTCAACCGGGCTGAAAGCGAACCCTTCCCATTCCAGGCCCGCGATCGGCAATGGCAATAGAGCCCAACTGGCACCCCTGTCCGATGAGATAGCGGCGTGTCCACGGGAGGCGACGATGATTCTATTTTTCGATGCCGTCATTACTCGAATGGGTTGGTTTTGCAGCGGCGGAACAGCAACTGTTTTATATCGTGCATTGCCTGGGGAGCCTTCAAATAACCCAACTGTAGTGGCCACCCATAATATTGCGTTTGGGCCATCGGCAAGCAAAGCCAGGGCAGTCAACGAACCGCGCTGGGCAGGGGCAGGAATCTGTTTCCATTGATGGCCGCCATTGTCACTCAGCCAAAGTGTGTGGGCCGAAGCGCTGAGGATCTGGGAAGGGGAAGATCCAGCCAGGAAGGTGAATGCATCGGCTGGCTTGATTGTTTGCCAACCGGTAGAGGAAGGATATTGGGCCGCCGCCCCACTGTTATCCGCTACGAAAAGCGCATTGGAAGCAGTGAACAGACCGTTCATGGCATGTCCTTCAAACCCCTCATTGATGGAACGAAAGGTATCGCCACCATCGTCACTGCGAATCAACCCAGCGTCCATTGTTGCGGCATAGAGTTGCAAGGGATGCAAATGACTACTGACCACAGATTTCACCGCTCCGGCATAAACGCGTTGCCAAGTGACGCCACCATCCAGGGATCGCTGCAATCCACCTGTGGTACCCGCGTAGACGCGCGACGACAGGGAAGAATAGGGAGAAGGATCGGGAAAAATTACATACGTTCGATAGCTGGCTTCCGTGGAACCTCGTAATTTCAACCAATGTTCGCCGCGGTCATCACTGCGATAAATGCCGGTGCAGGCGCTGGCAAATAGACGTCCTGGTTGTTGTAAGGCCGGGGCTAGTGAAAATACGTCGGAATCGTCAATCATGCCGGTGTGAATTGAGGTCCAGGTGGATCCTTCATCCTTTGTTCGCCACGGCAGGTGGGGAGTCCCGGCAAAAATGGTGAGGGGATCGGTAGGGTCAAACGCCACGGAAACGACCGGCTGCAGGTCACCTTTATCGCTTGGGGAAATTCGTTGCCAATTCTGGCCGCCGTTTTTGGTCAAATACACGCCATCGGTTGCGCCAGCGGCAATTATTTGCGGATTTCCTGGGAAAGTAGCCAAAGCCCACACGGATCGCCCTTGGAATTCAGGACTGGCCTGCCAGGTAACGCCATCATCGATGGTCTTGTACAGGCCGCTGCCGGTGGCGTAGTCGTGCGAAACGGCTAATAAATAGCTTTTATCATTCATAGAATCAGAAATAGAATCAGAAATGGAATCAAACAGTATGGCGTGAACCTTGGAGTTCAGTTCGGCAGGAAAGGGTCGACTCAGCCAATGAGCCCCACCATCCTGGGATCGGAATAGGCGACCATGTAACGAGGCAGCAAGAAGTGCATCCGTTTTTGGGTGCACGGTAACAACAACTGCCTCACCACCGTAGGGGCCCATCGCCACCCACTTTTCTGTGGTGTCTAGCGCAAGCGAGGGTACTACCCAGCAGACTGAAAGCAAAAAGATGAGTGTAAACGTTGTTCTTAATGGAATGCTACTGCTCCTTTCTTGTTGATCCTTAATCACTTACGAAAAACATTCCGCTGATAACAGAATACCAGAGGGGAAGGAGGTCTATGGCAAGACTAGTACCCATATGGGTCTCAGAAAATCAATCTATTATCTATATTTGGTCATTAGGTTTACACTGTGCTAAAGGTCTGTTGTTTCAAAGTTAGAAGCTTGCAATTTTGTAGCCATGTTTAAAATCAAAACTTAGGGAGTTGTTTATGCGAACGATGCTATCCGTTCTGCTCACCATTATTTGCCTGGCGTCCTCAGCTATGGCACAGTCCGTAACGTCCGAAATTCTGGGAATTGTCAGGGACCCCACTGGGTCGGCAATTCCTGGCGCGAAGGTTGCTGTCAAGAATATCAATACCAACATTAGTCGCGATTCGGTGACCGATAACGAAGGCCGTTTCCGTGCGTTGCAATTGCAGCCAGGCCCCTATCAAGTGATTGTGGAAGCTGCTGGATTTTCCAAAGTGATTCAAGGTCCAATCACACTCTTATTGAATGAACGGCCCAGTATTGACGTCACCTTGAAAGTTTCCTCCATATCGGAAACCATTGAAATCACCAGCAGTGCTCCGCTGATCAACGTGACCAATGCCGAAGTGGGTGTTAACTTTGAATCCAAGCGGATTACAGAAATGCCTCTGGCTCCAAATGGCAACATCCTGGGGATTGCGTTGCAAGTGGCTGGTGTGTCCCAACTATCCAGTGGCAATAGCTCATTTGCCGCCGGTGGCATCACCTTTTCGGTTAACGGAATGCGCACACGGTCCAACAACTTCATGATCGACGGGCAGGATTCCAATAATCCTTCTGTCACGGGTTTGGTCCAGGAAGTAAACAACCCCGACGCCGTGGCAGAATTTCGTATTATCACCAATCAGTTCCTGCCAGAATACGGTCGCTCTGCCGGTTCAGTAATCAGCATTGTCACCAAAACTGGCACAAATGCTTTCCATGGCAGCGGTTATTGGACGTATAACGGCAACGCGCTGAATTCCCGCAGTAATCTGGACAAGCGTACATTTACGAAAGCACCCTGGCGAGTGCAGAATCAAGTGGGTACCACCCTCGGCGGGCCAATCGTAAAGGACAAAACGTTCTTCTTCTTTTCAGGACTTCGTTGGACCGATCATCGCTTTGCCAGCGGCACTGCCATCACCGGTGCTCCTACGCAAGCGGGAAAAGACATCATCAAGGCGGCTGCGGGAACGCTTCCGCAAATCAACGCTGTTTTGAATTTTCTACCGGCAGCACAGCAACCTACAGGTGCTACATCGAAATTCACGCGCAATGGACAAACCTATCTAGTTCCGCTGGGTACTTTGAGTGGCGCGGCGCCGAACACTTTCGACGCCTGGCAATGGACCGGACGTGGTGACCATCGGTTCAACGACAAAGAAGCACTGATGCTGCGCTTTGCCAGTGATACGCGTACTTCGGTAGCTGGTCAAGGCGTGCCTCCGGGATTGACGGCATCCACTCCGGCGAAGCGGAATTCGGCATCGGCGGCGCTGACTAGTTCACTGCAATCGAATCTGATCAATGAACTGCGCTTCGGCTTCCAACGGATTTCCTCTGTTACTGGCGCTGCCGACGCCAATGCAGCCACCATCCCATCCATTGAAATTCCTGAATTCGGCTTGAATGGCTTTAACGATGCCCCTACGCGCACAGCGATTGGGCTTGCCTTGAACTTGCCGCAATCACAATTTCTGACTAACTATCAATTGATAAATAATCTGACTTACATCAAGGGTAGCCATAACATGAAGTTTGGTATTGATTTCCGACGGCAGGATCAGAATCAGGATTTCAACCCGACTCTACGCGGACGTCTGGTGTATGTCAACTTGCAGGATCTAGTTGACGATGTGGCGCAGACGGCGTCAATCAATAGCTTCCTGCCAGGCGTGCCGAAGTTCCAGGCCTATCGTTACTTCGATTACTTTTTCTTTGCACAAGATGAATTCCGAATAAAATCGAACTTCACCATTACTTACGGTTTGCGCTACGAAACGCCTGGCAATCCGGCAACCTTCCTGAAAAGGATTAATGACAAAGTGGTGGCCAATAATAACAACGATGAACGTTACCGTTTTCTTCCAGTGCCGCCGCGCGATAAGAATAATTGGGCACCCCGGTTCGGCTTCAACTGGCGACCAATCGTATCCTCTGGTCCCATGCGCTTCCTGACGGGGGATAGCGGACTGGTGATTCGCGGTGGTTACTCGAGGACTTACGATATTATTTACAACAATGTGTATCTGAATATCTTCAGCGCATTCCCGTTCACTTTGGTCAGCAGCTTTCCAGCGCGCTCTCCTGGTGCGTTTCCGCTCATCACAGGCATTGCGTTTAACGGGGTAAGGCCAGCTATCACTAATCCATCGCTGGTTACACGGACACAAGTGGATAGTAACTTTCGGGCTCCAACGGTAGAACAGTTTTCGTTCAACGTGCAACGGCAACTGGCATCAAGCTGGGCTCTGACAACTGGCTGGGTAGGAACTAAGGGTTCCGGCCTGTTTCAATCGATAGACGGCAACCCCACCATTCAAGGTGACAACGGCAAGGGAACAATTCGTGTTGATCCCACCAAGGGCATTATCCGTCTGCGTGCCAATGCCGCGTCTTCTATCTATCATTCGCTGCAAACCAGCCTGGACCACCGCTTTTCAGGTAATTTCACAATGGCGGCCCACTACACTTGGAGCTCTTTCATCGACAACGCTTCAGAAGTATTCAACCCCTCCGTTGCTGGAGAAGTGGCGGTATCGCAGGATTCCTTTAATCGTCGCTTGGATCGCGGACGGTCCACTTACGATAGGCCGCATCGGTTCACGACCAACGCACTTTATGAACTGCCTTGGTTCCGTGATCAACGTGGTGCAATGGGTCATCTTCTTGGCGGCTGGCAAGCGGGTGGCTTGCTAACTTTCCAAGCCGGACCTCCATTCTCTCCGCTGGCTGGGTCTGATCCCGGTTTCAGACTCAGTGGAATTGACGGACTGGTGGGTAACGCAATCCGGCCCAATGTGGAGACCACACTTCCACTGGGGAGCCTATCTTTACCAGAGATCATGGCCGCAGGCGGCAGGAAGTTATTCCTGGATGCGAATGGTGCTTTGACAGTTACCGCAGCCCGCCCGATAGGCAACGCAGGACGCAATATTCTGCGCGCCGATGGCATCAACAATTTGGATTTGGTTTTGACGAAGAACATCAAGTTACCCATGGAAGGACATAAGCTGCAATATCGGGCAGAGTTCTTTAACCTGACCAACACGCGTGACTACGGCATTCCCAATGCGACTGTTATGAGCACTGGCTTTGGGTTGGAAGGCAATACAGATGGTGGCAATCGTCGCATTATTATGATGCTGCGCTACCAGTTTTAAGGTTAGTAACTACTGCTCTACGCAATGATCCTGTGATGGGATCGTTGCGTAGAGCGAAATAGTTGCTACCCATGGTTCTTCAGCTTCATCGAAAGAGGAGCCATGCAATCTACCATCCCCGCGCTGTTCACACCACTCACTATTCGTGAAATTACTCTGCCGAATCGAATTGCTGTCGCGCCTATGTGCGAGTATTCCAGCGTCGACGGATTCGCCCATGACTGGCACTTAGTCCACTTGGGCAGCAGAGCCGCAGGAGGCGCGGGATTGGTCATGACAGAGGCCGCCGCAGTGGAAGATATTGGTCGCATTACGTATGGCGATTTGGGGATCTGGAAAGATGAACATGTGCCCTATTTAAGCCGTATTGTGGCGTTCCTGCATGAACAAGGCTCAGCGGCTGGTATCCAATTGGCCCACGCCGGTCGCAAGGCAAGTACGGAACTCCCTTGGAATGGCGGTGCGGCAATCAGCCCCACACAGCCTGGTGGTTGGCGACCAATTGCTCCCAGTGCGATTCCATTTCATCCGACTGATCCCATTCCCCACGAGCTATCCATTGATGAAATTAAAGCCACTGTGGAATCCTTTGCTGCCGCTACGAAAAGAGCGCTGGCCGCTGGCTTTGACGTAGTGGAGATCCACGGTGCACATGGATATCTGCTGCATGAATTTCTCTCACCGCTTTCCAATCGACGCACCGATGGTTACGGTGGATCTTTCGAACATCGCATTCGCATTGTGCTGGATACCGTTAGCGCAGTACGCCGGGAATGGCCAGTATCGCTACCGTTGTTCCTTCGTCTTTCGGTGACCGATTGGATGGAGGGTGGCTGGGCGGCAGATGATTCCGTGGAACTGTCCCGACGTGTGGGCGCGCTTGGTGTGGATCTGATTGATTGTTCTTCCGGCGCATTAGTGCCCAATGCCAAGATACCGGTTGGCCCTGGCTTCCAAGTGCCTTTTGCGGAACGAATCCGCAAAGAAACAGGCGTTCTTACTGGTGCCGTGGGGTTGATCACAACAGCACAGCAAGCGGAACAGATTTTGCAGGAAGGCAAGGCAGACTTGGTGTTGCTGGCCAGAGAAATGTTGCGGGACCCTTATTTTCCTATGCGCGCAGCACAAAGCCTGGGGGTGCAAGTTGAAGTTCCGAAGCAATATTTGAGGGCCATTCACGGCAGTGTAATTCGTAAAAGCTTCGGCACAAAGTAGCTCATCTGCTAGACTGGGCTAAACTAAATCTCATATGCAACCCAAACTTCTTGCCTGTTTAACGTCCACTTGTTTCGTAATTCTAACTGGTTGTGCCGAAGAACCCAAGATTAAAAAAGAGGAAAAATCACCAGAGCCAGTTACTGTTTTAAAAGCGTTTTACGCCGTTTATAGCAATGCCCGGACTTGGGCTACCGATGCCCAGGTGCTGGATATAAAGAGCGTCGACCTGGATGACAAGCACATGTGTAAAGAAGGGAAATGTTGGGCCTGGTCAGTGAATCTTGTTTCACCGTCCAAGGGAAAGTTGAAGAACTTCACTTATTCCGTAATTGAAGCGGAAGGGAATTTGCACCAAGGTGTGTTTGCCAATTTGGAAGAAAACTTTCGCGGGTCGCGCGGGCAGGAAAGACCATTCCTGATGCAGGCGTTGAAGAAAGATTCAACGGATGCTTATAAAACCGCTGCGGCCAAGTCTGTCGACTACATGAAGAAGCATCCTGACGTTCCAGTGACGTATGAAATTAGCTATACGCCAAAGCATGGACAACCGGCGTATCGCATAATTTGGGGCGAGTCAGTTTCCACCAGTGCCTACTCAATTCTGGTGGACGCGGCAACCGGAGAATACGCCGAAACGCTTCACTAACATGGTGACTAACTCGGACATTCAAGCTGCCCGCGAACGGATTCGCGGCATCGCGCAAATCACTCCGGTGCTTACTTCCCGTAGTTTCAATTCTGAAGCCGGGCTGGAAGTATTTTTCAAGTGTGAAAACTTGCAACTGGGTGGTGCGTTCAAAATCCGCGGGGCTGCTAATTTCGTCAATTCCATTGCCAAAGAAAAGCTTCGGCAAGGCGTAGTAGCATTTTCATCAGGCAACCACGCGCAGGCCGTGGCTATTGCTGCAAAGCGCGCAGGCACACATGCCACAGTGGTGATGCCGCTGGATGCACCCAAAGCGAAAGCCGATGCCACAGCGGCTTACGGAGCTCATATTGTGCGCTATAACCGCTTCACCGAAGATCGGGAAGCATTGGCCCGTAAGGTTTCTGAAGAAACAGGGGGAGAAACAGTTCCGCCGTTTGATCATCCATTAATCATTGCCGGGCAAGGAACAGCAGCCGCCGAACTGCTGGAACAAGTTACAAATCTGGATGCGTTGATTACGCCTGTTGGCGGCGGCGGCTTACTCAGTGGCACAGCGATCACGGCCAAAGCTTTCAACCCTGCTCTACGTATTTTCGGCGCGGAGCCGACGCTGGCGAATGACACATTCCTTTCTTTTCAAAAAGGTTCGATAGTCAGCATCCCCGTCCCAGAAACCATTGCCGACGGTCTGCGTGCCCCATCCCCTGGCAAGCTTACGTTCCCCATCATCCAGCAGAATGTTGAGCAAATCATTCTGGTGACGGAGGAAGAAATTCTGGCGGCCATGAAGTTTCTTTTGGTGCGATTGAAGATCCTGGTGGAACCCAGCGGTGCGGTGCCTGCCGCTGCTGTTTTGTTCCGAAAATTACCAGCGGGCATTGGGAAAGTCGGCGTAATCCTATCTGGCGGCAACGTCGATTTCCCGCTTCTTTTTTAAAACTGAATTCGGGCGCCTACAACAATAATTCGATTTCCTGACGCGGTGGTGATCCGCCCAAAATCGGTATCGTTGATATCCGTCACTGGAACATCAAAATACGGGGTGTTGCTAAAGTTTTGCGCATCGGCCCGCAGCTCAAACCACATCCCTTCCCTAATCTGAAAGCGCTTCCGCAAATTGATATCCAGTCGTAAGCCGCCAGGGCCAGACAGAAATCGTGGTGCAACCGTTCCTAATTGTCCAGGGACAGAATTCGCCAACAGTAAATTATCCTGAGCATCGGCAATCGCTTGCATGGAACTTAGGGCTCTTAAAGGTGGCGCTAGTAGTTCGATGGAAGGATCCGCAACTTGCTTCAAACCCGGGAAATAAACAACGCCATTGCCCGTGCGGGTCACTTGACCCAGCCCATTGCTGATGGCTTGCAACGCCACCGGAGTATTGCCTGCCGCATCGTTGAACGACGTGGTGAAAGTTGTCAGATCCATGGGCGCACCGGAAAATAGATTGAAAATGAAGCCCGTGCTCCAGCCACCAAACACACGCGACATCAAAGAATTTGTAGTGGTTAAAAACCTCTTGCCTTTCCCGAACGGCAATTCATAATGTCCGCTGTTGCGAATCACAAATGTGCGGTGAGAATCCAGCAATCGGCGATCTTGCCGTAGGTTGCGCAGCGTACGGTAGTTACTTACTTGATCCTGGGTATCCCCTTCGTCATCGCCCAACAGCTTTGAGTAAGTCAGGTTCGATTGCAGTGTCAGTCCATTGCCCGCGCGGTACAAATATTCTACTTGTAACGAATGATATATCGAGTTGGAAAAATTACCAATTAGGTTGGCATGAGCGAACTGCGGGTTGGCCACAATGAAGTTTTCAGGCAACCCTGCGCGACGCAGCAAGCCGCCAACGTTGCCAGTCTGGAAGGTGGTGGTGTTCAAGTAAGTGGCAAAATCACCTACGTTATTGTTCGCTAGAAAGTCGCGAATGGTGGAGTTGTTTTGCACTCCAGTGCAGTTGGCAATCAGGCGATTGATCAAAGCTGGGCAACCACCGGCCTGCAGGCCTTTGAACGCATCTAACACTCCATTTTCCACGATGTTCACTTCGTTCACGCTGGTGCCACGAAGCAGGCGGGTCCCTTTGCTGCCCACATAGCGTAAGTCAAAAGTGCTGTTGGTTGTCAGTAGAAATTCAAGAGTTGCGTTCCAGTTCTGCACGTAGGGTTGGCGCAAGCCACTATCGAATGCACGAACAGTTTGGGTGCGTTCCGTAATTGGCACGGTACTCAAGGGCTTTCCATTGGCTACTAACGGAAGCGTTGTATTTGCCAAGGTAATGATGTTACCCGAACGGTAGCTGACGTCAGTATTCAGCCCAGGTTCATCGCCCGATACTATATCCACCAGCCGCAACGAATGGCGTTCGTAACTTATGCCATAGCCTGTGCGGAACACTGCTGTGCGGCCCATCATTAGACGCTTAGGAATGTTCCAACTCAGCCCTACTGCTGGTGCAAAGTTATTGCGATCTGGAGCAAATAAACCACGTCCGCTGTTTGGGGAATTCGGACCCACCAGTTCCACACTTGTTAGGCTACCCGCCTGTTTGCCTGGCGAAAAGATGTCCGCCAAACTTGTGCCGGAAATTCCAAAAATGCTTTGCGATCCGCCCACCAGTGCTGCCGTCTTTCCGTTGGCATCGTACGGGACACCGTAGTATTCATAGCGCACGCCCAAGTTCAACAATAGGCCGGGAGTAACTCGAAAATCGTCTTTGAAATACCAACTGACTTCGCGTGACCGCCACGTGCGCTGTTTCTGCTCACCAGCAAGATACTGTGGATTCAGGCCACCTGGCGAATTGAAGGACTGGTCAATGGTAGCGAAAGACCCGCTTAATACATTCAATAAATTCTGAGCTTGTGCGGAATTATTGCCAATGCCCGCAAGCGTGTTGATAGCTGTCACCGGTACCGCCCCAGCACCGACCGTTGCCCTGGGCATAACGCCAAAGGAATTGTAGCCGTTTGAGGATACAAACCGTAGATCCGCGCCCTCCTTGAAGCTATGCTTACCCTTCAGCCAATTGACGGAATCGGACATTTGGTAGACGGGGCTGAAGCGCCCCTGCGGATCGTTACTGGTATCAATCGGGCTTGCTACAGCGGCGGGCAAAACCGCTAAAAAAGGCTGCCCTTTAATATTGGGCAACACCCCCTGCCCTGCTACTTCCCAAGGTGCCTGGGAGCGATAACGGACGCGTTGGGCACCGGCATGAAATTCGTTAATCAGGTTGGCACGAAGCGTGGATACCAAGCCCAGGGAATACAAAGTGCCCCGCACAGACTTACCATCCAATGGTGACGTAGGGAACGCTTGCGGCATGAAAGTGTTACTGGAATTTTCATGTTCATTGTTGTAACTGCCGTTCAAGCGATGCTTCTCACTGATGTTGTGATCAATGCGAAACTGAAACTTTCGCAAATCGTCTGGGGAGGACCGTTGCCAGCGATATCCAGCAGTGTTCAACCCGTCACCACTGCGGAAATCATTGGGCAGTGGCATGAGTGCGATCAACTTTTGCATGGTGGCATCGGCGGAGGGCCGTTGCGGATCGCGATTGAAAATACTCGCTGTTTGCACATCGCTAGTGGCCATCGGAGGACGCAGCGGATTCCCGTTTAAATCAACGACAGGATTGTTCGCCCCAGCATTCGCATTGCGAGCTCCGGGAAAATAACGGTACAGACCCTGCCGGGCCGTGGCTGTGTATACATTTGAAGAAATCGTTTCATGGGACCGAATGCGATTGGCCTCTGTCAGGAAAAAGAAGAAGGTACGATTCTTGATAATGGGGCCCGAAACATTGCCTCCAAATTGATTCTGAATCAGAAAATCCCGCGGGTTCACTTCCTTGCCTAGGGCATCGCGACCCCTCAAGTTGTTAAAGAAGTTGTTGGCGTTTAACTCACGATTGCGCATTTGTTCAAATACCGCGCCATGTAGTTTATTTTCCCCACTCTTAGAAACCATCTGAATCTGACCAGAACCACGGCCGAATTCCGCATCGGCTGGTGAAGTGACAATGCGCACTTCAGCAATGGCATCGGTCGAATTTTGAAACACGGAAGAGACGCCAGAATTGTATCTGTTGTCCTGTACGTTAATGCCATCCAGCGTGACGTTTACGGCACCAGCTCTGCTGCCTCCAAGATTGTCACCCACCACGCCTGCTTGCGTATAAACAAGTTCCATTACGTTGCGATCAATCAATGGAAGCGTTGTAATACTCTCCCCGGAAAGAACTCCGCCAACAGAAGTGGTGGCCACGTTCAAGCTGATTGAATCGGCACGAACTTCCAACGTTTCAGCTACGCTGCCCACTTGCAAAACAACATTGCGGGTGGCCCTGCCGCCAACTTCAAGTACCAGATCGTTCACTTGAACCTTGGTGAATCCTTGCCGTTCCACGGTGATGGAATAAGGTCCAGGAGGCAATGACGCGAACAGATAAACACCTGCGGCGTTCGATTCCGTTTTGTTTTGCACGCCCGTGCGAACATTGCGAACAGCGACCTTGGCTAGAGGAACCACTGCATCTGTGGTGTCGCTCACTGTTCCGCTAAGTGCGGAATTTGTGCTTTGCCCCAACAGCAGAAACGTGGGGAAAAGGAACAGGCATAGGAATCTCATAAGTGTTCCCAGTGTAAACCCAGGATGAAGAGATTTGTTCCTTGGCCTGCGGATCAACTTTTGCTTGTGGCGGTATTTGTGGAGGTAAACTTACTCGTTCTGAATGTTACTGGTGTAACACAGCAGTGCTGAAACACAAATGACACAGTGACTTTTTGAATGTTTCTCTAGTAACATCACTGCTAAGTGTGGTATAGTATAAAAGTATCACCAACCGCCCAGCCAACCCCGTCGTGAGTGGGCTTGAACCGAAGCGAATAGTGAGCTCCCAAGCATGACACCAAAGAAAACAACCCAATCTGTAAGTGTGCTCCTCCCCAAGAGCGTGAGTTCAGAAGTTAAGCCTCGCACCCGCGCTAAATCCACAACCACCAAGACCAACCTTCCGACTGCTGACCTTGCCCCCAAGGCTGCCGCCAAACCCCGTCACACTTCCGCCTCAGGACGTAAGGCTGTGATGGAGGTGAACGAAACGGCATCCACATCCATTTTGAATCTGGATCGTTTTGTTAGTTCGAATGAGGTAGCCACGCGGGCTTATCATATTTGGCTGGAAAGTGGTTGCCCAGAAGGCACTTCCACTGAAGATTGGCTCACCGCCGAAAGCGAACTTCGAACGATGGCCGCTAGCGCCAGCTAAGTTTCTGCCCACATAAGTTCCCTTAAGCGAGTTCGGGCGGTACAAGCTTGACATACAAGCGCCGCCCCCTTGTCTTCACCGTTGCTTTCATGAGACACTTCCCCGCAAGGTGACTGATGAAACCATTCCTTGCGATTTTCAACATTTTTATTGATCCAGCCGAAGCCGTGAATAACATGGAAGGCCGCTTTGCGTGGGTATGGCCATTTTTGCTGGCGTGCATAGTCGGCATTTTCGTTTCCATTTCTACCACTCCCCTTGTCCTTCAAGTAATGCGCACCAATCCACCTGCCAATATTCCTGCGGCACAGATGGAAAAAGTGCTGGAATCAACAACTATGATGAGCAAGGTTTCCATGGTTGCCACTCCGTTGATAACCGCGCTGATGCTGGCGATCACAACGCTGATTCTTTTCGCAGCATGCTCCGTGCTGGACATAAAAACAACCTTCGGCCGCTTATTCACATTCTCTTGCTATGCTGGCTTGATCCTATCGCTGGCACAAATTGCCAGTGTTATCGTGCTTAAGTTCAAGGGCGAAATTCAATCCATGAAAGAGCTGCAACCCAGTTTTGGACCGGACATGTTTCTTAGTGAAGACGCAAGCGGAGTCCTGGTGGGCTTCCTTCGCTGCCTTGGTCTGTTCCACATCTGGTACTTTGTAGTGCTGGTTTTGGGGCTAGCCGCACTTCTCAAAATAACCAAAGGGAAAGCGTTAGGAGTTGCCTCGCCGGTTATCTTTTTATTCTTTATTTTCACGGTTGCCATGGGCATGTTCAGCAACCGCTAGAATAGAAATTCATGAGCGCACAACAAAAGGCCGAAAGCCTTGGCATTACCTTTGAAAAAGCCACCCCTGGCTACTTGAATCTTTGCATCCGCAGTGGTGACCAACTGCTTACTTCTGGTCATGTCAGCACTACGAAAGGAAAGCTGGGAGCAGGAATTACCACCGACCAGGGCTACCAGGCCGCGCGCGATTGCGCAGTAAAAGTCTTGCAATCCGTTTGGAACACTCACGGCACACTGGACGGTTTACGAGTTCTTAAACTCCTGGGCTGCGTAAATTCTACAGGTGATTTTATTGAACAGCACTTGGTGATCAACGGCGCTTCCGATCTGCTTCATGAAATCTTCGGCAAGCAGGGCGACGGTTTCCACGCGCGGAGTGCTTTGGGATTTGTTTCACTTCCAACCGGTGCTGCAGTTGAAGTGGAAGCTATTTTTGAAATCAAGCGATGAAGCAACGGGGCCGAACCATGAAAGAGGTCTTAAAATGAGCCGGTATATTTGTGCCTGGACCACGCTTGTTCTTGCGTCCTTGGTCTCCAGTGCAGCCCATGGTCAATCCGCGGCAGGCGGTGGAACCATCCAAGGCACCGTGAAAGACGCGACTGGTGCGGCCATCCCCAAAACTAAAATCGCCGTTCGTCACATTGACTCTGGCCGTATCACCAACACCGTTACCAATGGGGATGGCTACTTCATCACTCCGCCAATCGCGATTGGTAAATACAAGGTGCGAGTGGAATCGGCAGGCATGAAAGCCTGGGAAG
>JAYWBH010000317.1:0-5675 GCA_043781815.1 Bryobacterales bacterium
CTGATTAATCGCGAATAGCGGTTACCAGGTGACCCCGTAGCGTTTCAGATCTTCCTGCAATTTTTCAAATCCCAAAAACTGCTCGGCATTGAGCCCCGCTTTGCGAGCACCTTCTACGTAGGCGGGAATATCATCCGTAAAAAAGCAACGGTCAGCAGGACATTGGGCGTTGGCAATGGCCGCAGCATAAATTTTTGGTTCGGGCTTCATGGCACCTACTTCATGAGACAACACGAGATGATGAAAATGTTTCAGGATGGGATAGTTCACACTGACCATTTCAAAGTGGATGGCATTGGTGTTCGATAAAACCATCACCCGGTAACGATCTTTCAACTTCTCAATAAACGGTTCGGGAATCAGAATATCGGGTAAAAAGATACAGCTCCAAATCTGGCAGAACTGATCATAAGTCATGTCCGCTTTCAGGATTCGCCGCAGCTCATCGAAAAAGGGAAGCGGTTCTATTTGTCCGCTTTCCAGGCGATTCACCAGATCGGTCTTGGACAATTCCACTGGGATTTCTTCAGCAGTAAGGCTGGTATATGGTTCCAGGGCTCTATATCCACGTGAGAAATCGAAGGGGATGAGCACCTTGCCCATGTCAAAAATGATAGTTTCAATCATTTCCTAATTGTCTCTTGTTGTGATGTAGTTCGGCTGCCCGGGATAGGGCGTCATCAATGGTGAAGCAAATATTTCTTGCTCCCACTTTATGAGCAAAATCTACCCGCTGAATGAGCGCCGCAGGTTGTTCCCGCGCTCCACACAAAATCAGGCTCCGACCAGATTGATTCAGCTTGTCTGCCAGATCTTCAAAGGCTTCCAGACCAGTGCCGTCAATGGCCGTCATATTGCGCAAACGTAAGACCACAATTTCCGGAAGTTCATTCAGTTGATTCACGATTGTCTCCAGTTTGCTGGTGGCACCAAACAGGAAGGGGCCATGAATGCGGAACACTCTAACATAATCAGGAATTACTTTGTCTTGCAGGATGTGGGCCCGATTGTCGCTAATGTATTCTGGCGTCACTTCAGAAACTGTGGTGGTGACGGAAACACGTCGAATGAAAAGGAGTGCCGCAAGAATCATTCCCACTTCAACCGCAACAGTGAGATCGGCCACAACTGTGAGAAAGAATGTGATCATCCAAACGCTTTTGTCCGCCCAGGAAAGTTTCAGGATTTCAGGAATTTCACGCCACTCGCCCATGTTCCAGGAAACAACAAAGAGAATGGCAGCCAGCACAGAAAGTGGGACGAATTTCACCAGAGGCGCAGCGAACAACAGCACCGCAAGAATGGTTAAAGAATGAACCATTCCGGCCACCGGAGTTTTGCCACCGGAACGGATATTGGTTGCAGTTCGGGCAATGGCACCGGTTGCCGGAAGTCCACCGAACAGAGGGGAGACCACGTTGGCGACGCCCTGGGCAATCAGTTCGACGTTTGGTTTATGTTGATCACCAGAGAGCCGGTCGCCTACAACCGCAGATAACAACGATTCAATTGCACCCAGCATGGCAACCGTAAGCGCCGGGGAGAGCAATGGCAAAAGTAAGGACGCCTTGAAAACGGGAATGTGCAAGACGGGGAGTCCGCTAGGGATGCCGCCAAATTTTGAACCGATGGTTTCTACTTGCAGTCCCAAAGCAACACTGAGTGCGGTGCCAATCATCATGGCGGCGATTTGTCCGGGCACACGTTTTATGATTTTTGGAGTGAATAGAACAATCGCCAAAGCAAACGTTCCCAACGCCGTAGTGACCAAAGACGCGCTGGATGCATGCAATGCCAATGCTTCCATCCTCAAAAGGAACTCGCCGGGCACCTTGTCCAATTGGATCCCAAAGAAATCTTTAATCTGAGTACTGGCAATCAGCAGAGCAATTCCGTTGGTGAAACCAATAACCACTGGCCGGGGAATAAAACGCACGGCTGTTCCCATGCCAGTGATGCCTAGCAGAATCAGAATGACTCCAGCCATCAAAGTACAAATGAACAAACCATCCACGCCGTACTTGGCGACAATGCCGGAAATCACCACGACGAAGGCACCCGTGGGGCCGCCGATTTGCGTTTTAGTTCCGCCCAGTGCGGAGATGATGAAGCCGGTGACAACGGCGCAGTACAAGCCGGATTCCGGTGGTAAGCCTGAGGAAATGGCAAAGGCCATGGCTAACGGCAAGGCTACTAGCCCCACCGTGATGCCGGCCACAATGTCAGAGATCATGGTCTGCCGATCATAATTTCGGAAACACTCAACCGAGCGCGGCAACCATACAGATGAAATCATCGCTTCTTGCGGTATCATAACCCACCAGAACCTTTATGCGCCAAATTATCCTGTTACTACTCCTACTGCCGATAGCTTTTGCGGCTGATCTGAAGTCCATTGCTCCGTCGAATGGACCAAAACCCATTGGACCTTACTCACCTGGAATCAGTGCCGGTGCGTACCTCTATGTTTCCGGACAAGGGGCCAGAACTCCCGATGGAAAAATGCCTGCTGATTTCACTGCGCAGACGCGACAATGCCTGGACAATGTGAAGTCGATTGTGGAAGCAGGCGGGCTGACGATGCGCAACGTCGTCTACTCACAAGTGTACTTAGCAGATTCCAAAAACCTGGAAGCCTTTGAAAAAGTATGGGGCGAATATTTTCCTAAAGATGCCCCGGCCAGGGCCGTGTTAGGAGTGCATCGGATGCCCACAGAGACACCAGTGGAAATCAACGCTGTAGCTGTTCGAGATTTGTCGAAGAAGAAAGTTACAGTATCTGGTGTTTCAAGCAACGAACGTTTCTTTATCAACGGCGTCTATTCCAATGACGTAGCCGATGCCATGGTGCAGTTGAGCAAGAACTTAAAAGCGGCAGGTCTGGGACTGGAACACTTGGCCTTCGTGAATGTTTACCTTGATCCATCCATTCCCCATGCCGACATGAACGCCGCCTACAGCAAACACTTCACCAACGGAAACGCCCCGGCCCGAGCTACCGTCACGGTTGCTCATTTGCCGAAAGGAGCACATGTGGAATTGACCGGAGTGGCTGTAACGGACCTGCGCTTCCGCCGTGTGGTGAAGCCCCGCAACATGACGCCCACCACGAATTCCAGTCCTTGCGTCTGGGCCGGTGAGACGCTTTACTGTTCCGCCAGATCAGGAAATGTTCCTGGTCCCAACGGTGGTGTGTGGGCGGAGAATATTGAAAATCAGGTGAAACAAACCTTCCGAAATTTGTTGGACGGATTGGAAGAGGCAAGTATCGATTTTTCGCACGTGGTAGCTTCAAATGTTTACCTCGATAAGTTGGAAGAATTTGCCAAAATGAATGGAGTCTACGCCAAGTACTTCGGAACCATTCCACCCACCCGCACTACTGTGGAACCGATGACTTCGACGGACAGAAAACAGGATGCCAACGGCAATTGGCCCAGACTCAACGAGATTTCAATTGTAGCCGTGAGATGATGGAATTGAAAAATGCGTAACGTTCTTTTGAGTTGTATTTTCACGTGTTCCTGCCTGATTGCGGGAACGGAAGCTGGTGGTGTTCAATGGAAGGCACCTGGGACTTGGAAGGCGCTGCCAGACCGTCCCATGCGCGCAGGAACGTATTCTGTCCCTGCTGCAACTGGTGATGCTGAAGCCGGTGAGATGGCTATTTTCTTTTTTGGACCTGGACAAGGTGGCAGCGTGGAAGCAAACATCCAACGCTGGATTGGGCAGTTTCAAGATGTGAAAACTCCTGCTAAACGGGCAACCCAAAAACTGAATGGATTGAGTGTGACCACCATTGAACTGGCCGGGACCTACATGTTTTCCCCCACCCCCATGTCGCCTGAAAAAACGCCCAAGCCGGGGTATCGAATGGTGGCAGCGATTGTGGATGCTCCCGATGGTCCGGTGTTCTTCAAATTCACTGCACCTGCGAAAACAGTAGCGGCGAATGAAGCGCTGTTCCAAGCCATGCTGAAAAGCATTGCCAAGAAATAACAAAGGCTGTTTATGAAATTACTTACACTCATCCTGATTCTTCCCATCTTCGCGATGGCCGACGATTGGCCGCAGTGGCGAGGTGTAAATCGCGATGGAAAATCTGCCGAAAAAGGATTGCTTCGCAAGTGGCCCGAAGGTGGTCCCAAAAAGTTGTGGATGGTGAAGGGGCTGGGTGAAGGGTACGCGTCGTTTGCAGTTGTGAAAGGCAAACTGTATACGGTTGGACAATTTGGCGATCAGGAACGGGTGTTGGCCTTTGATGTTAAGGACGGCAAGAAATTGTGGGAAGCCGAGGCTGGTGGTTCCTTTAGAGAATCGCGAGGCCATGGGCCACGTGGTACTCCGACCATTGATGGCGATAAGCTGTACAGCCTGGCCGCCGATGGCACCCTGGTTTGTTTGAATCTGGATACAGGTAAAAAAGTTTGGGGCTACAACATTCTGGAAAAGTTTGGTGGAAGCAATCCACATTGGGGCATTAGCGAATCGCCACTGATTGATGGTGAAAAACTGATTGTGGTACCGGGCGGCAAGGGTGCCAGTGTGGTTGCCTTAAACAAGCGCAATGGCGATGTAATCTGGAAATCGCAAAGTGACCGGGCGGGATATAGTTCAGCCATCGCTTTTGATTACGGCGGATCGCGCAAGCTGGCCGTGCTTTCCGGCGAGGCGGCCATGGGACTGGAAATGTCCACCGGTGAGTTGCTGTGGCGCTACACCAAGGTGTCCAACCGCACTGCAAATATAGCAACGCCGATCTATTCGAACGGGTATGTATTTGTTTCGTCAGCCTACGGCACCGGATGCGCGTTGATTAAACTGCCTGGGTCTAAAGATGAAAAGATGCAGGAAGTTTACTTCAACAACGACATGATGAATCACTACAACACGTCGGTTTTGGTGGGGGACTACCTGTACGGCGCTACCGGGAATGCTGCCTGGATCGCCATGAAATGGTCTACAGGTGAAGTGGCTTGGAAAGAACGGGCTGTTGGAAAAGGCATGGTCCTGTTTGCCGATGGGTTGCTTTTCATGCAAAGTGAAAAGGGCATTATCGGGCTGGCGGAAGTGAATCCGAAAGCTTATACGGAACTGTCCCGTTTTGAAATCAAGATTGGCGATTACCCTCTTTGGACCCAGCCAGTGCTATCGAACGGTGTGCTGTATATCCGAGATCAAGATAATTTAATGGCCTATCAGGTAAAGTAGGGCAAATCAAGTAGGGCAAGGCAGTTGTATAATCCTTTGGATAGCTATCCAAAGGAGAAAGACCATGCGTGCCATTGCTCTTTTATTATTGACCCTTTCAGCATTCCCGCTGACAGCACAGCGACACAAGCTCACCGTGAACGCTGAAACACCGGAAGGGGCGCTGCTCCAGATGATTGGTCAGGAAGCGGAAGGGAGTCCCCGACGCACGGCTATGCTGGAAGGCTTTGTGGAAAAGCATGGCAAGCACGAATCAGCAGCATGGGCTTTGCAGCAACTGCAAGGTGCTTACATGAAAGCAAATGACTTCGATAAAGCAGTGAGTGTCGGCGAAAAACTTTTGGCCATAGATCCAATGGATGTGGAAACGTCGCAAGGAAATCTGAAAGCTGCCGAAGGTAAAAAAGATGCTGGCCTGGTTCTGAAATGGGCTACCAACACCTCCGATATCGCCAGGAAAGTGG
>JAYWBH010000318.1:0-1771 GCA_043781815.1 Bryobacterales bacterium
AATCGGTTAAACGGGACCGACTATATTGAGGAAGGCTCTCTTGCAGGAAATGGTCAAGCCGTTTACCTTTCGCCGACGGGGGTGCTGTTAGATCCACTCCTCTAGTGTAGAGTCTAGAAACAACGATGGTTAGGAAAACGGCGATGCTTGTCCATTCGCTGACTATTTCTGGAACATTTCTGATAATATTTGTTAAGTGTATCCTCCATGGCTCGTTGCCCGTCTAAAGTACTGAGTTCCATAATCGTGACACCTAGCCGACATTACCAGAATGCGCCTATCATTGAGGCTCTGATCGACATTAGAGCCCAGTTACCAGTAGAATCGCATCTGGAGATGTTGCAGGAAGTATTCGCCAAGGTGAAGCAGGAGTATCCCAAAAAGGTAACTCGGGATTATGTTCAAGGCCATTTATCTTTAGGCGATGAAGTTGGCATTTCGGCCAAACAGACTCCAATGGGTTTTGTCTGCTATTCCAAAGACGGCACTCAAGTATTCCAGGCGCGACTGGATGGTTTTACTTTTAGTCGACTCAAGCCCTACGAAAACTGGTTCCAGTTGCGGGATGAGGCCAAGCGGCTGTGGGATATTTATAGCTCCGTGATGAAACCCGTTCGGATTAACCGAGTCGCCTTGCGTTACATTAACCAAATAGATATTCCACTGCCAATGAAGGATTTTAAGGACTACTTGCGGACAACCCCAGAAATTTCGCCCGATCTTCCTCAGGGGCTCAGTGGCTTTTTTATGCAGTTACAGATTCCGCAAGATGACTTTGGGGGACTGCTTATGTTGACGCAAACCATCGTCCCACCTCGCAATCCATCAGTGGTGTCCGTTATATTAGACATTGATGTTTTTAAAACAGACGCTGATCTATCTTTAGAAAGTGACGTGTGGTCGCTTCTCGAAGTCTTGCGTAGCAGAAAGAACGACTTCTTTGAAGGCTGCATAACGAATCAGTGCCGCGCTCTTTTCGGCCCGTGGAGCGATTGAAACTATGCCCTATTTATTACCGAGCGAAACTTGTGGCAATCCTAATCCAGCAATGTATCGACCTTTTTCGCGAGACGAAGCTATCAGCACTGATTATGCGAAATTGATGGAGGAACGCCTCTCAAATTTGAACAAGAGTGAATACTTCCAAAAACACAAACGGTTTATGGAATTACGCGAACAACTGATTCCCATAACTTACCTGAAGCCAAATTGGGATAGCTACGGCGCAGAACCACCAAACGAAAAGGCTCGGACTAAGGCCGCGCAAATTCTAAGTAACCTTGAAGTTGCCGCTTTACTTCCGACTCGCCTTGTTCCTTCCGCAGAAGGCGGCGTTGGGTTCTGCTTTGTTGAAGCGGATCGCTACGCTGACATTGAATGCTTAAATACAGGTGAGATCTTGGCGGCCATGTACTGCGGACAGCAGGATCCTGATGTATGGGAAATCGACCATTCTTCAGAATCAATCCAAGCCGCAATTGAACAGATCCGTGAACACATCGCTGCGTGAACGTCCAGAAAGAATGTATCGCCGGGGCAGGCCAGAAGTGGAAATCTTCGAACCTTCCGAAGTTTTGTATAGACGGTATCGGTGTGAGCATTGGATCTCCGGGCAGTTCACCGGCATAGGTTTCAAATTCCCTAAACAGTCCGTTAACCGGGCTCTATTTGGTGAACCAGAAGACGTTCTCTACTCTGAGTCATGTGAATTCGATGGATGGGGCGTACTTGAGTTCAACGCATCGGACATACCGGAACGGCTCGAAATATC
>JAYWBH010000319.1:0-5669 GCA_043781815.1 Bryobacterales bacterium
CGATTCGCTAAATGGCCGAGTTTATCCTCAAATATGCCGACGCCCGGGGCAAGATCCACCAACAGGTGGCCGAAGCTGCCTCGGAAAATGACCTGCGCGATAAGTACAACGAAAAGGGCTTTTTGGTGTATTCCATCAAGCCGAAAAGCCGTACTCAATCGCTCAGTTCCATCAATATTGGCCCTTCTGGCGGCAAGAAAAGGATCAATTTAGAGAAGTTTTTGATCTTCAACCAGCAGTTTGTGACGCTAATTCGTGCCGGTTTGCCCATTTTGAAAGCGCTGGATCTTCTCGCTGAGCGTTTGACTGACGAAAAGCTGAGCCCCTTCGTGAAGTCCGTGCGCGACGAAGTCAAGAACGGGGCACTGCTATCGGACGCCTTTGCCCGGCCTGGGGTGTTCCCGGCCATCTACGTCACCTCGATCATGGCTGGTGAAAAAAGTGGCGCCCTGGTGGAAGTGCTGGACCGCTACATCACCTATCAAAAACTGAATTTAGCAGTAAAGAAGAAGGTCCTGCTTTCCCTGATCTACCCATGCCTGTTGATAATTTTGGTGATCCTGCTGGTGATCTTCCTCATCGCTTATGTAGTGCCCAACTTTGCGGAACTCTACAACAGCATGAATGCGCAGTTGCCGGCCATTACCATGTTGCTGATCGCGGTGGGAACCACGGCCAAGGATTACTTACTGTTCGGCTTGGGAGCCATGGCCGTTGGGGCCGTCAGCTTCTTTTTCTGGGCAAGGACAGAAGCAGCGCAACCTATCTTGGATCGCATTAAATTGAATACTCCGGTGTTTGGGGAAATCTGGATTAAGTATCAGGTGGCACAGTTTGCCAGGGTGCTTTCCACATTGCTGATTGGCGGCATCCCACTGGTGCAGGCTCTTGAAACAGCAGGGGAATCGGTAGGCGCTTCCCTGATTCGCAAGTCGCTCGAAAAGGTACGTAAATCAGTCAGAGAAGGGCAAACGCTGTACAGTTCCATCAAGGAAACCGGGATTTTCCCAGAGCTTTCGGTGGACATGATTGAAGTTGGGGAATCGACTGGTGCGTTGCCCGCCATGCTCGGTTCAGTCGCGGAATTTTATGAAGACGACGTGCAGGTGCGCATGCAAGCTGTACTGTCGCTGATTGAGCCTGCAATCATGATTTTCATGGGCATTTTTGTGGCTTTCGTGTTGGTCGCGCTGTATTTGCCGATCTTCTCGTTGGCCGATCACATGGGGGGCTAATATGGCGACTGATCGCATACGACTGGTTGACCCATTGTCGGAAACGGCAGAGGCGCAGCACTTGGCGCGCCGCTATCATTCGGAATTCATCGACCTGAAAGAAGGCAAGTTGGATCACGATCTGCTGCGCCTGGTTCCAGTGGACATGATGTTCCGCTATAACTTTGTGCCAGTGGGTGAAGTGGACGGCGTGCTGGAAGTGGCTGTGGCCGATCCGCGCAATCTGAACTTGATTGACGAACTGACCATGTTGCTGCGGCGCAGAGTGCGCATCAAGGTGGCCACGCTTACCCAGATTTCTGATTTACTGAAGAAAACTGAGCAATCGAACCGGGTGTTGGAAGAGGTTACCGAAGGCTTCGCGCTGGACGTAGTGGGTGAGGAAGATAACCCCGACGAGACGCTTTCTATTGAGAAAGTGTCGGCCAATGGGGACGATATTGCTCCAGTTATCAAGCTGGTTGACACCACTTTGTTTAATGCACTGGAACGGCGGGCCAGTGATATTCACATTGAAACGCGCGATCAGGAAGTGGCCATTAAGTATCGGATTGACGGCGTGTTGCACTATGCCATGCCGCCTATTGCCAAGGATTGGCACTCCACCATTATCAGTCGTATTAAGGTGATGAGCGAGTTGGACATTGCTGAGCGGCGCGTACCGCAAGATGGTCGTTTCCGTGTGCGCTACAAAGGCCGTCTGATCGATTTCCGCGTTTCCATTATGCCGACGATTCATGGCGAAGATGCCGTGCTCCGCGTGTTGGATAAAGAGTCAATGAGCGAGAAGTTTTCAAAGCTTACGTTGGAAGTTGTGGGCTTTGCCGAAAACGACATTGTCAAGTTTCGGCGTTATATTAAAGAGCCCTACGGCATGGTGCTGGTTACCGGACCTACAGGTTCCGGCAAGACCACCACACTGTACGCGGCGCTTTCGGAAATCAAAAATGATGAAGACAAGATCATCACCATTGAAGATCCGGTGGAATATCAGTTAAAGGGCATCACCCAGATTCCGGTAAACGAAAAGAAGGGTCTGACCTTTGCCCGGGGCTTGCGTTCCATTTTGCGACACGATCCCGATAAGATCATGGTGGGCGAAATCCGCGATCAGGAAACAGCGCAGATTGCGATTAATGCTGCCCTCACCGGTCACTTGGTGTTCACCACGGTGCACGCCAACAACGTGTTGGACGTGCTTGGTCGCTTCCTGAACATGGGCGTAGAACCGTACAACTTTGTGGCGGCGATGAACTGCATTCTGGCACAGCGGCTGGTGCGCGTAATTTGCGATCACTGCAAGGCACCCACCACGTATCCAGAACAGGAACTTCTGGATAGCGGCTTCAATTTAGAAGAGTGGAAAGACGTCATTTTCTACGAAGGCACCGGCTGTTTTGAATGCGGCGGCACGGGATTCCGTGGTCGTACGGCGATTCATGAATTGCTGGATTTGAGCGAACGGATTCGCGATTTGATTTTGGAAAAACGTCCAGGTTCGGAAATCAAGCGGGCTGCGCGGGAGGAAGGGATGACCTTTTTACGGGAAGCTGCGGTAGACAAAGTGCGTCTGGGAATTACCACCTTGCGCGAAATCAACAAAGTGACTTTCATAGAGACTTAAGATGGGCGACGTCATCGGAACTATCACTAGAATATTTGACGATCCTCCGCCGGAGTTCGTTTTCGAAATCGGTTCGGGCCAAATCGCCTGGGCTCGCAGGGCTAAGGGCAAACAGGTTTTCGATTCGGGAGCCAAGGAAATGGATCGCGATGTGCTGGCTATTTCTCCGGCGCATGACAACATGTTGCGACCCGAGGCATTCTTTCAAGCGGTGGCCGATTTGGCACCGCCGCCATCGCGCAAACGTCCGGGGGCAGTGCTGATTCTGCCCGATTATTGCGGACGGGTAAGCGTGATTGATTTCGATGATTTACCAAAGAAGCCGGAAGAGCAGATGGCACTGGTGAAGTTCCGATTGAAGAAAAGCGTCCCGTTCGATGTGGACAACGCATCGGTCAGCTTTTTCCCACAGACCAGAGTGGAAGGCGGCAAAATTGAAGTGGTAGTGGCGGTGATTGCGCAGGAGATTTTGGCACGTTACGAGGCGCCGTTTCGATCAGCAGGATTCTGGCCCGGCTTAATCACTACGTCCACTTTGGCGGCTTGCGATTTAATGCCTACGGAAGGCATTTCGTTGTTGTTGAAACAATCGGGTGGAGTGTTGACGGCGGCGGTATTTCGGGGTCGAACGTTGAAAATGGTGCGCACAGTGGAATTGATGGAAGTCACTCCTCAAGAAGTGGCTGACGTGCTGTTTCCAACCATGGCATTCATGGAAGATGAATGGAAGTTGAAGCCCGAACGGTTGGTGCTGTGCGGCTTTGAACGCGGGGAAGGGTTTGACGATTTTCTGGCGCAGGCCACCGGTCTGCCAGTGGAGCCGTTGCGCAGCCCCATGGGCATGGCTGGCGAAGCGAATGCAGGAATTCAGGGGTTTTTAACCTCAAAGGGAGCGGCTTAGGGCGATGCGAATTGGAATCAATCTGGCATCGGAACCATTCCGTCGGGAACGCGCGGTACTGGTGGCCTCGGCGTTGGTCAGTGGGTTAATGCTGGCCAGTTTTGCCGCACTTGGCCTCATGGTTTGGAACGAGCATCAGGCTAAAACGGAAGAGCGGCACGCCATTGAAAAGCTGGAAAAGCAAGTGGCAGCAGTGGATAAAGAGCAAGTGGGCGTCAACGGCGTATTGCGCACAGCAGGCAACACAGAAACGCTGGAGCGGAACCTGTTTTTGAATAATCTGATTGCCCGAAAAGGGATTAGTTGGACGCGAATTTTTAATGATTTGGAACATGTGATGCCGTCTACTGTGCGGCTGGTTTCGGTTCGTCCCCAAGTGGATAACAAGAACGAAATTCAACTGGATATGGTGGTTGGGTGCGCCTCTGTGGAGCCGATTATTGATCTGATTCGACGGCTGGAAGCATCGCCCTTATTCGGCGGAACGCAAGTGCACAGTTCCTTGCCACCCAGCCAAAGCGAACCATTGTTGCGGTATAGGATTAGCGTGAATTATGCTCAAAAACTTTAATTGGGCCGAACTCAAAAATAGCATTGCGGGCCGTGGCGGCAGCTTCTGGGTCCGCGTGATTATGGCTACATTGCTGGTGGCCAACCTGGTCACGGCGTACTTTGTTTTTTACCCGGTGGGTGGGAGCTCCGACGAATTAGAAGAGCGTCGGCGTGCGCTTCAAACGGAAGTACGTTCCAAGAAGCAGGGGTTTGAACGCTCGCGGATGATCAGCACCAAGGTGGAAAAAGGGAAGGCCGATGGCGATAGCTTCCTGGGCGATTACTTTATGGATCGCCGCACCACGTACTCCACCGTAGTCAGTGAACTGGCCACCATGGCGCGCGTATCGGGCATCCGGGCTAAAGAACAGTCCATGAACGAGGAGCCCATTGAAGGGTCAGACACGTTCAGCATGTTGACCATCACCGGGAACTATGAAGGCACTTATCCCGACCTATTGAAATTCGTCAACCAGATTGACCACTATCAGCGACTGTTGATCATCGAACAGTTGACAGCATCGCCACAGGTGCAAACCGGGCTGCTTAGTGTATCGATCAAGTTGAATACCTTTATTCGCGATACCGGGGAAGAGCGGGCAGTGCTACTTCCGGCAGCGATGGGAGCGAAGCCATGAAATTTCGACAGTCCGGTGGTCAGGATATGAGGCAAAGCAATTTGGGCCGCAGATTGACGCAGATGAACGCAGATAAGACTGGAGCGAAGCCATGAAAATTGGGGCGGAGCGGAAGCAACTGGCAATTTTGGGCGGGATTCTTTGCTTGGCGGCGTTTTTGTATTGGAGCAACAGCCCGGAAAATCCCGGTGGCGATGCGCGGAGTCAGGCTAGCCGGAAGGCGACGGCTTCAGGCGCTGCAGCAACGGCGATGCCAGCTCGGCAACAGGCTCCGACTGCTGCTGCGGGTAAAAAGCGAGTTGTGGCGAAGTCTAGTTTGCAGGATTTTAAGCCTTCCCTGAAGGGTCGGAAAGAGGCTTTGGACCCAGCCACTGTGGATCCTTCTTTGCGGCTGGATTTGTTGGCCAAGGTGCAGAAGGTGAATCTGTCAGGTGGGAACAGGAGTTTGTTCGATTTCGGTCAGGCTCCGGTGATTATTGCTAAAGCGGTGACTCCGCCGAAGATCATTCCCTCTGCCGTGAATCCGATTGAAGCTGCCGTGCGGGCTACGGTGAATTCCACTCCTCCTCCAGCGCCTAAAACGCCGATCCCATTGAAGTTTTTTGGATTTCTGGGTGGGAACCGACAGGCGTCGAAACGGGCGTTCTTCCTGGAAGGGGAAGACATTCATGTGGCTGGGGAAGGCGACCTGATTCGCAAGCGCTACAAAGTGATTCGCA
>JAYWBH010000320.1:0-1768 GCA_043781815.1 Bryobacterales bacterium
AATACGTGGAGGAAAGTATTGCGATACCACCTTTGGCACAGAGATTTTGAGAATATCGGACGATATCGACGTCGCCAGTTCGGTGGATAATCGGGGTTCAATCGGCTTTAATAATGATTCTACGAAGTTCATCACGGCCCTCAGTGGCGGCACTCTGCGTGTAAATGACTTTGACCCAAATCAATTCACAACGGCAATCGGCGCTAGTAAAGAGTTGGGGTACCCATTTCTGCGGACAACAACTGGGGCTTACTTTTTCCCCGATGTGAGTACCGCATTCTGGAGTGGAGCCAATGATGCAGAAGCGCCCAACACCCTAATAGTGGCTTCCGGGATGTCGTACTACAAGTTAAATGTGGTTACAGGAATAGCCACTCCCTTGGCGAATTTGAATAGTTTGATGATCAGAAGCATTACGGCGCTGGGAACCCCCAGCCTATACCGCTGTTCGGCCAGCACTGATACCCGCACAATTGGCTGCTCAATATTGCTGCGCACGTCGACCGGGTATCCAAGAATGGGCTATGTTGTTTTCAGCATCTTATCGCAGAATCCAACCAATCCTGCTAAGAATTGGACCCTCAAGGCAAAGTTTATTAACGGAATCGACTCACCCAACATTCAGTCGTTTCAATCAATCCAGAGAACAGGGTCGGATGCGGTGACCTACTCGTTCCCGTTCTATAACGCTTTGGAAGGTGGTTATAAGGTTGCACTCGATAAAAGTGGACGCTATCTGACTATCTACTTGTGGCCAACCGATAACAATACCTCGGCAGTTATGGACACAGTCAAGTTGGCAGCGAATCAACAACCGTATAGTTTCGTCCAAACAGGTGGGCACGGGGATATGAGCGACGGGTTTTATGTAGGAATATCCCTCAGTCCAAATCCCAACATACCGAGAATCGCCAAACGCTGGGATTTCGCATCTCTAACCGCTGATCCCAACCCAACCCGCAACAACGGAACTATAATTAGCGCCCCATTTAACTTTGCGGAAGGCTTTGAGTATGTCAATTTCTTTTCCGGCATCGGCGAGGCGACATTCAGCTTCGCCTGTCCTGTGGGAGGCTGCGGGCCAGCACCAGCCGCATTGCAAGGCGAAATCGTAAATTTAAAAATGGATGGCTCGGGCACTATCCGACGGTTAGCGCAAATGAACAACGTCAGAGACCCGAACGTTTTCTATCAGCCACTCCAAACATTTCAGAATCCCGATGGGCGCTTCGTGGCATTCTCTTCAAATTTTGGAGACACAACTGGAAGGGCACACGTTTTTGTAATCCGTGTTCCGTAGATGGAGCCGCTGTCAGGACCACTCGTTTGATACGATGGCTTCATGTCCCCCCGTTCCTTACTCCTTGTGATTGCTGCTGTGGTCTGCTCGTCAGTAAGCGTACCCGCGCAAGAGGCCCGGGTGTTTGGCGAGTCCGACAAAATCGCGATCGAGAAGATGTACGATCGTTACCTCCTGGCATTCATTAAGAAGGATTACGCTGCTCTGCGGGAATCCTTCCAGGCTCCGTTCGTTGTTTTAGTCGGAGGGGATATGCAGGCCCTCACTTCCGTAGATGCCGTAATGGCGTTTTATCGAAAGCAACTCGTAGCGTTGGAACAGCGCAACTACGATCATGCCGAAATTACCAATACGCGGATCACCCCACTTACGCCGGATAGCGCTCTCATCAACAAGTCCATTCGGCGTTACAAGAAGGACGGCTCTGTGTTAGAAGAAGGAGCTGCGATCTACCCCGCATGCAAATCC
>JAYWBH010000321.1:0-1761 GCA_043781815.1 Bryobacterales bacterium
TGGACCTCCCATAACTTAAGTACAGACTTCTTGTGCGACTCAGTAACTCCAGTGGTTACCGCCATGTCCCCCATGTCTACAATTACGTCGGGGTTCAACCGCATCAGCCCTTCCATTGAGATTTTCGGATAAGTGACAGGCGAATCATTGAGCACGTTGCGTCCACCGGCAATGCGAATCAGTTCGTTGAGAAACGATCCCTTTCCGACGGCGATCATGCCATCCAGGCGTCCTGGCGTACGTCCAACAACAAATAACAACGTCTTGCGAGGTTGGCCTTCCAAACGTTTTTCAATAGCCGCGAGTTCCCCCCGGATGCTGCCTTCCAAAGCAATGCCAGCCGATGACAGACCCACCGCCACGCCGATTTCACGAACAGTTTTCAAAGTATCTTCCAAGCTGGTATTGCGAAGTGCCACTGTGCGAATTCCCAGGCCGTTCAATTGTGCCAACGCCTGTTTTTGTTCAGCATGCACCAACACCAAGTCCGGTTTTAACTTGGCAATGGCTTCAATGTTGGGCTGCAGATAGCTGCCAATGCGAGGCAACTTTTCCACCACGATGGGGAAATGGCAGTAAGTGGATACGGCGATGACGCGGTCCCCTGCCCCAATTGCAAATAGCGTTTCAGTGAAGCCTGGGGCCGTGGAAATGATCCGCTGCGGGTTGGCAGCGTAGGAAATGGCAATAGCAAAGAGTAGGCAAATTAGGCGCATAAAAATTCCTTGATGAGGGCGATCAGCAGCTGATTTTCCCAACGTCTTCGCACCGCGATACGAATGGAAGGACGTGCGAATCCTGACCAATGGGAACAATCGCGCAATAATATTTTGCGGTTGGCTGCGAACTGCGTCAATTCAGTGGCACGCACAGTTTCTATGTAAAGGTAATTTGCTACCGAGGGCCAAACCAGCATGCCCGGTAGCTTACAAAGTTCTGCTGTGAACCACAATGCTTCTTCGCGAACGTATGCGCGGGTCTTGGCTGCGTGTTCCCGATCTTCAATGGACGCAAGCGCTGCTGCTTCGGCCAGAGCATTGACGGGCCATGGAGGTCGCAACGCAGCAAGCTGATCCACATCACCTACCAACGCGCCGATACGAAGTCCAGGCAAGGCCCAAAATTTGGTTAGCGAACGGAGGACGAACAGGTTGCCTTTCGCTACTGGAGTCAGACTAGGCGCGCCGCAAAAGTCCAAAAACGATTCGTCTACCAACACTGCATCTTTTCTGTTGGCCGCATAATCGGCTATTGATTCCGCAGAAAGTAGAGTGCCGCAAGGGTTCGCTGGTCGCGTGAAAATCACTGGACCCAATGCTGGCCAGGTCGTAGCATCGGATAGCTGGCACAACGCCGCCTGCGGCCAGGCTCGATGAAATTCTCCGAACGCAGGTGCGGCAATAGTGCCTGTTGCAAAGTAGCGGCACCAATCGAAGAGCAATTCAGTGGCACCGTTGCCCACTAACACTTGATTGCTGTTGACTGACCATTCGGCTGCTAATTTTTCGCGAAGGTGTGATCCTGTGCGTTCCGGGTAATGCGCAATGCGATCCATTGCTGCAAGAATCGCTTCCCGTGCAGCGGGTGATGGACCCAGGGGGTTGATGCTGGCGCTGAAATCCAGAACCTGTTGCCAGGCGACGCCTTGCTGTTCAGCGACGCAGAAGATGTTCCCACCGTGAGTCATGTTGCGAGTCATTGCAGGCCTACCAACAACAGCGCTAGCACCGTGAATAAGAGCGTGACAGTGTACAGCAGCAC
>JAYWBH010000322.1:0-5633 GCA_043781815.1 Bryobacterales bacterium
CTGCAGACCAACGGCAGCGACACCAGTAACATTCCGGCGAGGTTCGGCATTCAGGGAATCCCGCAGACGCCAGGCAACGGCGGGTTACCGGGGCTGTCCATTGGCGGCCTTACCGCACTAGGACCTCCCGACTGGCTGGTAAGTGAACGATTCAGCAATACGATTCAACTTGCCAACAACCTGACCAAGATCTACGGCTCGCACACCTTGAAAACCGGTTGGGAAGGACAACTCATCGATTTCCCCTGGAGCGCGCCACCCACATCGCGCGGACGTTTCAACTTCGCGGGAACTTACACTTCGGTTATTAATGCTACAGACGGCTCCGTGGGCCGGGCTCAGTTCCTGCTGAATCCCACGGACGCGCTGAACACCGGCGGTGCCGGACCAAACAGTGTTGCCGCGTCAAACTTCGGCGGCGTGGCAAACCGCAAATATTACACAGGCATATATTTCCAGGATGATTGGAAAGTGTCCCGTAAGCTCACTCTCAACTTGGGCATCAGGTGGGACCTTTTCAGCTTGGTGGGTGAGCGTTATTCGTCGCAGGCTAACTTCGTTCCGTCCGCCACCAATCCGCAATATATTATCCCTGCCAACCGCAAGGATAGTCCGCAATTATCGGATAGCTTCAAGCAACTTCTGGTCCAGAACGGGATCAAACTTGTCTACTCTGATGAATTTGGTTCCGGCCTGGGCCGTGCGCAAAGGAATAACTTTGCCCCGCGCTTCGGCTTCGCATACCAACTGACAAACAAGCTGGTTGCACGCGGAGGCTATGGTATTTACTATGGCGCTTTCGAGAACCGCGGCGGTGCGCCGAACATCGGCTACAATTATCCCTTCCAGTTCGACTTTAGTTTTCAGCCAGCCAACGCCTGGAGTCCGGTACTCTATGGTGACGGGAAACCGGCCACGCTGGAGCGCGGTCTGTTAAGTGTTCCCCTCGATCCACGCTTGGTCAACGGCCGCTCGCTCACTTTACGCGGGATTCAATTCGACTATAAGACTCCCTACGTCCAAGGCTATAATTTCACGTTGCAGTATGCCTTGCCTGCCAACAGCTCGATTGAAGCCGGCTATGTGGCCTCGCTGGGGCGTCACATTGAGACTTTCATCGGTACCAATCAGGTACAGCAGTTACTTCCGCCTAATCAGAATCCTCAGTTGTTCATCCAACATCCGGACTTTGCGCGGAACTCATCGTATGCCGCTACTGCCGGAAACAGCCACTATCATTCCCTGCAGTCTAAGTACACCAAGCGATTCAGCTCTGGTTTGAACATGTTGGCAAGTTATACCTGGGCTAAGACCCTCACCAACGCCGGAGATCTGTTGAGCGGCGGCAACGTCGGCGGCTTGCGCGCTGTTTACGTGCCTGGGTTTGGCCTAAGCAAAGAAATGGCGCTGGCATCTTTCCACGTGGGGCAGGCAGCGACTGTGAGCGGCAACTACGATCTTCCGATTGGAAAGGGGCGAGCCCTTTTGGCAGGTGCTGGACCGGTCACCCAGGCAGTCCTCGGCGGTTGGAGCGCCAATTGGATCGTGACGCTTTACGGCGGGCAGCCGCAAACCATTGGCTGTTCCGGGGGGACAACCGCTGCGGGCCTGGGCTGCGCCGCCTTCCTCACCGGCGAACCGCTTTACCTGAAGTCGGTGGACCGGTGGTACAGCGCCGCAGCATTCCGCCAGCCGCCGGTGACTACCCAGATCGGGCAGACCGACCTGTCCCCGCTGGGTGGAGCGCGTACGCAGGTGATCGGACCGCCGTACCGGAAGATGGATTTTTCCATCTTCAAGAGCTTCGCCGTCACCGAACACTACCGGCTGGAATTCCGCGCTGAGTCATTCAACCTGACCAACACGCCGGCGTTCGCCAATCCATCGCAGACCAATTTCCTTGACACGAATAACTTTGGCCGGATCACTTCAACTCGGAACAATCCGAATGACGCCCGGCAGATTCAATTCGCCCTGAAATTGTATTTCTGATTATGGGCTTAGCCGCTGCTGTCGTCTTGCTCCTGCTTCAACACCCTTCGCGCGACGCGGCCGCCGCGGAGATCACTAAAGGCTACGAGGCCGCCAGGGCGGATCCCAGCGAGGCAAACGTTTTCGCCCTGGCAAACCGGTTGGCCGTCGAGCGCCAGTACTCGGAAGCGGCCAAGTTCTTCGACTTCGGATTAGAGCGATATCCGAAGTCGGCCAGAATGCGGGTTGGCGCGAGCGTAGCGGCACATGGCGAGGGCCGGTTCGATGACGCTGTGGACCATTTATGCAAAGCGGTTGATCTCGATCCCTCCGATTCACGCCCTCTCTACTTCCTGGGCCAGATGTACGATCTGTCTCCTTCCATGGCAGCCGAAGTAACCCGCCGGTTGGGGAAATTTGTTGAACTTTATCCGGCAAATGCCTACGCCCGGCTTTATTTTGCCGTCAGCCGCGCCAAGGCGGGCTCCGAAGATGCTGCCGTGTTGGGCGAAATTAAATCTAACTTTGCCGCAGCGGTCCGGTTGGCACCGCGTCTGGCCGAGGCATGGTTTGAATTCGGGTCTTTCCTGGAAAGGAATGGTAATCTGGATCAGGCCGAATTGAAACTGGCCGAAGCTGTCCGCATCGATTCGAAGTATCGCAAAGCGTGGTATCGACTGGCAATGGTCAGACGGCGATTGGGAAAGCCACGCGAAGCCGCTGAGGCAATGGCCCATTTCCTCAAACTCGGTTCCGGCGCCTAGAATACGTTGCCGGTTACGGCGCATCCAAAGTTCGCGCTCGGCATCTATCTAAGCCGCCAACGGGCTACCTCTTCTGATATCGCCGCAAAGTTGTTGCCGTTTCAACAAGACTGATTCCGCCACGCCTTGTGAAAAGCAAGGAGTTGCTGATCTTCGGACTGGGCCAGCACTATCAAAACACTAACGCAGGAATCCCGGAGCAATGGGAACGTTTCGTTACTTATCCGAGGCAAATTGACGGGCAGATCGGACATGTCACCTACTGCGTCATCTACAATTCTGACAACGCTGGCCACTTCGACTACATCCGCGGCGGTGTTTGACTTATTTCATTACCTTCAGCTACCGCTCCCTCGCGGTCTTTTCAATACTTAGTGAAGGACGGGCAAGGATGCCCATCCCACCTACTTTGTTTAAATTACTCCGCAAACTGCGGTTATGAAAATACTGCCGTCTCCGTGGCGTCCGGTGCGGGCGGAATGTTCTATCAGTTGGATGGCTTGTTCTGTTTGTCCATCGTCAATGACAAATTCCAGTTTCAGCCGTTGATCCATATCCCAATCATAAGTGGAGCCTTGAAAATAAACCGGGGCGTGATGTTGCGATCCCCGACCAAAAACTTCTGTCACTGTGAAACTGTCAAAGCCCGCTTGAGACAAAGCTGCCTCCCGGCTTGTCCTTTCCAGGGTTCAAAAACATTCCGGCTCAGCAGAAATATTCAGAAGTTCCTACTAAATCGCATACACCGCCCGTTCAAAATCGTCCAACAAACCCACAGCTTGCTTATCCACAAAAGGTAAAAACCGCATCAACAAAACAGCACATAAGGAACGCTTCGGGTCAATCCAGTAAAATGTATTTTCCAATCCCGCCCAAGCCAAACTTCCCGCAGATCGCCCTCCGCCATAAGCGGTAGTGTTGATCAAAAAACCTAGCCCCCACTTTTCCGTATGCCCTGGCTGAATGTCCACGTCACTCGAAATAGGTGGCTTGAAACTTTTCATCTTCCCGGCAGTCAGGTTGCCGATCTGATTCACCTGCATGCTGGCCACCGTCTGCGGCTTCAAAATCCCTTGGCCCTGATTCAGAATCATTTGCATGAAGAGGGTGTAATCAGCGGCAGTTGAATAGAGTCCACCACCACCTCCAAACGTCTTCGGCGGAGTGGGCAGCGCGCGGTCATTGGGCAGCAGCGGACCATTTTCCTGACGTCGGTAACCCGTCACCAATCGTTCAAACTTTCCCGCAGGCAGAATGTAACTGGTGTCTGGCATATCCAACGGCTTAAAGATTTTGGCTTGAAAGTAATCTTCCAAGCTCATACCACTGATTTCTTCAACCAGACGCCCGGCCCAATCTATGCTTTGCCCATATTGCCATCTGGTCCCAGGTTCGAACATCAGCGGAGGCACTTCTGCTGTTTGTTGCCCACCGGTATATCGAAACATTTGGGCATCCCAATTGTCGTAACAAAATCCTGAAGTGTGCGTCAGCAGGTGCTTCAACGTTACTTGTTTCGTCGCCGGTTGCAGCATCGGCTTGCCTGTTTGATCAAAACCATGCAGCACTTCCAGCTTGGCTAACTTTGGAAGATATTTCGAAACCGGTTCGTCCAATTGCACCTTGCTCTGTTCCACCAATTGAAGTGCAGCAACTGTGGTAATGGCCTTGGTCATGGAATGGATGGCGAAGATGGAATCCACTTTAACGGGAACCCCCGAAGCATCGCGCGTGCCAAAAGCCCCTTGATAAAGGATCTTGTTTTGACTGGCTACCATGCCCACCGCTACAGGTATTTTCCGCTTTGCAATTCCGCTACGAAGAGCTCCGTCGATTTTCGTCTTATTAGGTTGCGCTTGTAACAATGTGGTATTCAGCATGGTGGCTGCAAAGGTTCGCCGAGTGAAGGATGGCATCCGTAACATTGTACGATGAAGTATACCTATGGTTTTCGCCGATAAGATTGACGCCCTGCCGCTGCATTCTCGCACTCCTGCCGCTTGGGGGCATGCCGTGCTGGCAGATCCAATCAACCTGTTAATTGATCACGCATTTCTGGAAAAGAAAGCGGCCATGAATGCCATGGAGTTGATGACCCGTTGGCCTGAAGAGTGGGCCCCAGGTTGGGTTGAAACCATGACCCGTGTGGCTCGCGATGAGGCAGCCCATTTGGCCCAGGTTGTGAAAATTTTACTCAGTCGTGGAGGGCGGTTAGGCCGCACTCATAAATGCCAATACGCCACCGACCTGCGGCAGTTGGTGCGCAAGGGTGAAACTGGCGATACGCTGGACAGGCTGTTGGTTTCAGCATTGATCGAGGCGCGGTCCTGTGAACGATTTTCAGTTTTGTCCGTTGCCGCCGCAGAGCTAAACGATCCCGAATTGAGCGCCTTCTACACGGCATTGTTTTCCTCTGAACTGGGCCACTTCAAAGTGTTTCTGCGATTAGGATATAAAATGATGGATAAGGCAGCAGTGGATCGAAGGTGGCATCAGCTTTTGGCGGCTGAGGCAAAAGTGCTGGCACAACAATTGCCCGGACCACGTATTCATTCGGGGTTGGAAATTTGATACCCTTTTTGGTTGGGCAGTTTGTTGCCCTTGAGAGATAACAAACTACCCGCAACCCGGCTTTCCCCGATGATCCAAACAAACCGCACTATACCCGTGTCTGCCTATAGACGGAGGATTAATTGAAACCTACTAACGTTCATGACCCCGAATATTTCCACAAAGTCGTAGATTGCCAGTGGGCTTGTCCTACGCACACCAACGTGCCCGAATACATTCGCATGATCGCCCAGGGCCGCTATACCGATGCCTACATGTTGAACCGCGCATCCAACGTGTTCCCGGCCATCCTGGGGCGCACCTGTGACCGGCCTTGTGAACCTGCTT
>JAYWBH010000323.1:0-5630 GCA_043781815.1 Bryobacterales bacterium
AATTCAGGATATCCACATCGGTGATCATGGAAGCCTGGGCGGCAGCTTTATTCGTGCTCAAGGCCCCGACGGCAGCACTTGCTAGCGCAATGCGATTCAGAAATCGTCGTCGATTGGGTACTTCAGCGGCGACGTCATTAATTAGGTTTTTCATATGTTTTTCTTCCTCATTTAAAGTTTTACTACTTAATTTTTTATTTACATCCCGACCAAAATAAAATGGGGCAGGAGCCTGGTGATAGAAGGCCCTGCCCCCTGAAGTCAAAATACGTTTCCTACAACCGCCGTGACGTGTTTTCGTTTGCGACCGTTGAAGGAAATCTGTATTTGCGACTTCCAAACTCAATCGAAGTTAAACGACAGCAGAGCGCGGCATGGGCCGGTCACTCTTGGCGAAATCTGCACTTGCCTCGCTCTGGGATGCAATATCAGCAGCCTGAGTGGCAGTAAGAATTTCTTTGGCCCGCGTCACCCAATCTGAATCATCACAGTGAACCGAGACAAGAATGCCGCCACCCTTAATCAATCCCTCGAAACGTTTGGCTTCGTATTCCGGCATACCAAGGCCAGCTAGTCCACCGACCACGCCTCCGGTTGCAGCACCAGCGCCGACACCGGCCAAGGCCGCCATGATTGGTCCTGCTGCAATAAAAGGTCCAAGGCCGGGAATGGCCAGCATGCCGATTCCGGCAAGCCATCCCAGTGCTCCGCCAACCAACGCTCCCGATGCAGCGCCTGTGGCTGCGCCTTCCGGAGCTTTGGTATTCATTTCATGTTTCATGTCTTTAGTGCCCGAATTTGAAGGGATCAGTGCCGAAATATCGGTCAGACGGAACCCTGCGTCGCGCAATGCTTCAACACCATTCGATGCTGCTGTTTCTGTTTTGTAGATGCCGAAGACGGCCATGTTTTTTGCCATTGTATAGTTCTCCTTAAATCTCAGTTTTCGTGTTGTGACAAATTGCCAGTTAGCTCTTGGGGGGAGCAACTTCCAATTCGTTAGTTACTTTGTCCTTGCCTGCAATGGACATAGCTTTACTGGCGATGTTGTCTTTTTCCTCAGATGTTTTAACAGGCCCTTTGAGGGTAACCATGCCATCTCGAGAAATGATCTTCACGTTGTGCGCATAAGTGGATAGCGTTTTGTCGCCGTAAACTGACTTACGAATTTTTCGAGTGAGTTCACGATCGGCAGGGTCCATTTTTTGCTGATCGGCAGTGACCGATCCCTTGTTCCGATCCCGTTGATTGGTTTTGGTGTTGTCGGGGGCAGGCTTATCCTGACCGAGCAGGATTGAGAACGTCAACACGCTGAGAAGCATTGTGGATTTCATTACTTTTTCTCCAATTTCAGATTATTGGTCACTGAAAAAACTCCTTGCACGGAGTAGGCCTGGATGTTGGCAATATTGCGATCACCTTCATTGGCCGCAACTCCTTCCAGGACCACGTTTCCGTTCTTGACAATGATGTGGATGGAAGGGACGGCTTGCAGCGCGTAACGATCTAATGCCGTATGCCTGTAAATCGCCCTATAAACATCGACACGGATCCGGTCATCGTTAGGAGACAGTGGCAGCACTTCAATGTTGTTGACCACTTTGGTTACTCCTTCAATGTCTTTCACTGCGCGTTCTGCATCACTCTTCAAAGTTGGCCTGGTAACTTGGCCAAGCAATGTTACTGTTTCACCAGTTATCTGGTAGGCTAAGTTGTCGAACACCCCGTAATAAGGCAGCATCACCAATTCGTGACGAACCTCTTTCGATAGGTAGCCTTGCTTCGGTTGGGCCGCATAGGATGCGACCGTACTTAAACACAGCATTGTTAAAACTAGTATTCGATTGTTCATATACATCCTCTTTGCAGTTGATTTCGTGCAACAGGCCCTATTTGGCCGTTTTTTTCATCGATTCCCAGAATTCAGTTGCCTGCGCTTCGGCGGCTTCTTTGGCAATGCCGTAGCGTTCCTGAATCTTTCCGCTCAACTGTTCCCGGCGACCCTCAATCACATCCAGGTCGTCATTTGTGAGCTTGCCCCATTTTTCCTGAAGCGTACCTTTCAGTTGCTTCCAGTTACCTTCCATGCGTTCTTGATTCATTGTGTTTCTCCTTTGTGATTACAAATTACTTCTTCAGTTCCTTGCCTGCTGGCATTACGATGTTGGAAACTTTGATAGCGTCGCCCTTCATGGTGCCAGTGAGCTTTACGGTGTGTCCGGCGTGCTCCGATAAAGAAGGAAGGTCTTGGTTTTCAATTTTGTAGACCTTGCCTTTACTGACGAAAACGTATTTCCCACCATCTTTAATGCACGCCAATGTGCATTCGCGGTCGGACATTTTTGCGTTTCCGTGCTCTGCGGACATCTTGGTGTGGACGGCTCCACACATACTGTCGCTTATCTTTCCAGTCCATGTCTGGTCAGCAGCTGAGGAAGAACTTGCACTGAGAAGCGTAACTCCTAATGCAAAAAAAACATATCTCATTTTATTTCTCCTATTTCAAAATCACTCTGCAAATATATCTTGCAATTAGATGACCAACCGTACCAGACTCACTTACTGAACAAATTACATTTCAGGCTGCTTGATGAGCCACTTTCGTTCTGCTTACAACTTTAGCTTTGACCATTCTTCGAGCGCGAAGCAGACGTAGGCGAATGGCAGTTGTCGAAACTTTGTAATGCCCGGCGATTTCACTCATAGAAGCTCCTTGCATGCGTAGTTCGAGCAAAGACCGATCATCCATGGATACGAACGCCAAAATGCGACTTAAATCGAGTGCCGACATATCCGGCTCTGCGCCTCCCGGTAAATCGAATAGATTTTGGAGTTTTGATTGCTGCCGCACCCACTTGCGATAGTCATTGAGCGCTATGGAGTTTACCCAACTGACCACCATTTTTTCGTCACGGAGTTGAGTCAGCATTTCCCAACCTTTAACCCAGGCAGATTGAGCTGATTCCAAGGCATATTGGGGACGAATTCCGCGCGACAACAGAAACCGCACTGTAATTTCAAACCCATGCTGGTAAGCCATTCCAAAAGCATCTTTCGTCATTGATTTCAGAACTCCTGCCATCCTCCATGGCAATTCAATTGCCAAACCAAACTGACGAATGGAATTGGTTGTGGACGTGCAACGAACATGAATCAGGAGCCCTTAACTACCATGAAATCAGACACAAAACCGTCTAAAACCGTAACAAAGAGTGCAACAAGTGATGAAAAGCCATTTCTAATGGATGTGCAAATGTTGCGAGCACAGGCACGTGCAAAAATTGAACAAGGTGCCATTACACAGGCTTATGACATTAAAGTCGCCCAGGCAATTGACATACTGCAGGCAGTGCTGGCCACTGAGATTGTGTGTGTTTTGCGCTACACGATGAATGCAATTACTGCTTCAGGAATTTCCAGCAATAGTGTGAAAGAAGAGTTTCTGGAACACGCCAAAGAAGAGCAGGAGCACGTTATGGCTGTGGCGGAACGAATCAACCAGCTTGGTGGCAAGCCGAACTTCAATCCAGAAGGATTAGCGATGCGATCAGCCACGCAATATGTGGAAGGCGAAAACCTGGTTGAGATGATCAAAGAAAATTTGATTGCAGAACGAATCGCTTGTGAACACTACAGGGAATTGGTTCATTTCTTTACCGATCGTGACCCTACCACTCGTCGGATGATTGAATGGATTCTTGCTAAGGAAGAGGAGCACGCAAACGACATGCACGATCTGTTGACTGCTCATGAAGGGAAGCCAATGCTTCCTAACAATTAGTTAGTTGTAGTCAATAAAATAGCCCCATCGTCAATCGGAAAGATGATGGGGCTATTCGTTTGTCTATTAAGTGGTTTCAGGTCGCTTACGTCAAATGGTTGAATATGAACCATAGCGCAATGAGGCTTGTCGGAATGCCGACAACCCAAGCAATCATGTATTTCATAGTATCTCCTTGCCGGCGATTTGCCTATACTTACTTAAGCAATTTGGACGCCATGTTGGTCCAGACCTCTTTTGTCGTTTATCACTAAGCCGTCTGCGCTTTTGTGCGGAAAGATCTGCTTTCCTTTCCAGTTTCGCCAGACTCATTTTGCATCAACGGCATGGACAGTTGACCCAACATGGAATCAGCAGTTTGTTCTTCGTTCAGCGTCTGTTCAAGAAGCGCCACAACGGCAGCCTCCCCCAATTGATGTGCTAGATTCCGAACGGAAGTGTACCCAGAAATCTCGTAATGCTCCACTTTTTGAGCGGCGACAATCAGGGAAAGATCAGCTGTGAAGTTCTCTTTTTCGACCCCTTCCTGAATTGTTTCCTTTCCCTCGTCCACGAGTCCCATCATTGCTTTGCAGGGCTTTGGTTGAGCTTTTTCACCCAACAATTCAAAAGCTTTTTTCAGCCTTTCTACATGGTTTTCCGTTTGCGACAGATGCTTCGTGAAAGCTTCTTTAAGCTTTGGATGATGGGCAGCCTTTGCCATTTTTGGTAAAGCTTTCACCAACTGACCTTCCGCGTGAAGAAGGTCACGCAGTTCTTCAACCAGCAATTCTTTCAATGGGCTGATTGTCTTCGATTCCAGCGATTGTTTCATTTTTATCTCCCTTGTATTTTGTATTGAGTTTGCACTGGAGGGAGCAGCTTAAGCTGCTTTGGCTTTTTCACCGGTGCGTTGCAAATGTTCGTTGAAGCCTGGAATCAGGTCATCGACAAAGTCTGTAAGTCGAGCAGCGGCGACGCCCATTAGAGCGCCCTTGATGTTGTCAAAGGTATCCATGGCTTTGCCCTGTAAGCTTTCCGTATTGGGTGTATGCGTGGAGGTTTGGTTGGAATGAATTCTCTCTCTACGTCCACGATTCTTGCTTCCCCCTAACATGGCCGCCAGCGCAATACCGCCGCCGAACGCCACACCCAACATGGTCATGGGGTTGCTTTGAAACTGCTGTCTCCAATCTGTGACAGCTCTCACCTTCAGTTCCAACTCATGCAGATTGTAGCTCAAGTTTTCATGCGTTTGTTCAATGTGTTTCTCTATTTGCTCGGTTGTTTGGACCATTCGACATTCTCCTTTTTAATTTCAACGGTAGGTTCTGTAGCAGGAAATAACCCCTTAAATCGCCCCATGCCCTGTGTAAGTAGTGTGCTCGCTGCGAGCGCCAGCACTAATCCCACAGTAAGAGCGGCCGCCCACTGCGGCATGACCGCGGAAAGGCCGTAGACTGCTGTTAGCAAAAGAAAGAGAATTGAGAAAACAGCGGTAACCCCTCCTGCACAAATTAGCTGTGCGGATAACTTACTTTTAGCCACCTCTTCCCAAACCTCAGTCTTAGCAAAGCGGACTTCGGACCGCACAATTTCCCGAACATTGCCAATGATGTCCTGCAAAACTTCTGAAAACGAACGGTCTGTTGCCGCCATAATGTTTTTTGTCCTTAATTGTTATTCCATGTTGTTACTGAATGCGCGCCCGGCTAAGAAGCCGACTACTACGGCGGCAAGCAGAGACGGTCCGGGATTTTTCTTGACCAAGTTCTCAACATCGGCCATCATTCGATTGGCGTCATGTTCGCGGACGTAATCGGCGGTAGCTGTAAGCTTATTTGCCGCGTCGTGGGCTAAGTTACTTACG
>JAYWBH010000324.1:0-1753 GCA_043781815.1 Bryobacterales bacterium
AAAATGGGAGTGCCTTTGGTGGAGGGTCGCGACCTGGTTGTGGAGAACGATACGGTGTACATGCTGACCACCAAGGGCTTGCGCAAAGTGGACGTGATCTATCGGCGAATTGACGATGATTTTCTTGATCCGCTGGCGTTCCGGGCTGATTCGATGTTGGGCGTCCCAGGGCTGGTGAAGGCTTATCATGCAGGAAATGTGGCGTTGGCAAATGCACCGGGCAATGGTGTGGCTGATGATAAAGTTGTTTACGCTTACGTGCCCGATATGATTCGTTACTACTTGAGTGAAGAAGCCATTTTGCCGAATGTGCCAACGTTTTTGTGTTGGCGCGATACGGATCGGCAACATGTGTTGCAGAACCTGGATAAGTTAGTGGTGAAAGCGGCGAATGAAGCAGGCGGTTACGGCATGTTGATTGGACCGCATTCGACAGTGGCGGAACAAGAAGAGTTTGGGCGCAGAATTGAAGCGCATCCACGCGAATACATTGCGCAACCGACGCTGGCACTATCGCGTGTTCCCACTTTGATTGGGGACCATTTGGAGGGTCGTCACGTGGACCTTCGCCCTTACATTTTGTATGGGAAAGACATTCGCATTGTTCCAGGAGGGTTGACCAGAGTGGCGTTGCGAAAGCATTCGTTGGTGGTGAACTCATCGCAGGGGGGCGGCAGTAAAGACACTTGGGTACTGGCCGATGAACCAGAAATGGAAGGCGCACCGCAATGAGTCAACGGGCAATGAACGTGGCGCTGCCGTCACTCAGCAGGGTAGCAGATTCTGTGTATTGGTTAGGCCGATATATTGAACGGGCTGAAAATGTGGCCCGCTACATTGAAGTCAATTTGAATTTGCAAATGGATCTGCCGCTTTCCCCGCAACACCAATGGCAACCGTTGATTGACATTAGCGGTGAGACTGAAGATTTTCAAAAACGGTATGGCCTGGCCGGGCAAGGTAACGTGATCCACTACTTGGCTTACGACATTGAAAATCCGAATTCCATAGTCAGTTGTTTACGATTTGCGCGTGAAAATGCACGGTCTGTGCGGGAAACTATTTCGTCGGAAATGTGGGCCCAAGTGAACAGCATGTATCTGCAGATTCAATCGCAGAATACAATGCCTGAACCAGAAAGGTTGCTGGATACCTTTCGAGAAATCAGGTTGGGATCCCATCTGTTTCAAGGTGTGACTGATGCCACCATGACTCACAACGAAGCATGGCATTTTCTGCGATTGGGGCGGAAGCTGGAACGAGCCGATAAGACATCGCGCATCCTGGACGTTAAATACTTTATGCTGCTGCCATCGCCACAGGATGTAGGTACGCCAATTGACGATATTCATTGGTCGGCAGTGCTGAAATCGGTGAGTGGCTTTGAGATGTACAGGAAGAAGTATGGCCGCATTACGCCGCGGGAAGTGGTGGATTTTCTGGTGATGGATCGCGATTTTCCGCGAGCTGTTCATTACTGTATTTGTTGCGCCAATGAGTCTCTGCACGCCATTACGGGGACGGCCATTGGATACTTTCAATATCGTTCGGAACAGTTGATGGGCCAACTGGCTTCGGACTTGGATTATGCGTCCACTGATGCTGTTATCAACGGTGGGCTGCATGAATATCTGGATGGGTTGCAGGGGAAAATGAACGGTATAGACACCGCCATGCGCGAAGATTTTATTGCTCGAAAGAAGAAAAATCAAACTCAGAGTCAGAGCCAATGAGCGGAAACCAACCATGAGCA
>JAYWBH010000325.1:0-16283 GCA_043781815.1 Bryobacterales bacterium
CGCATAAAGAGCGGGCAACACGGTTAAAGTACTCAAGGTGGCAAACACCAATCCACCAATTACTGCAATCCCCAGGGGAGCTGTTTGCTCCGCACCCAGAGCGATGGGAATCATCCCCGCCACCATCGCCGTAGCAGTCATTAGGATGGCGCGCAGGCGTCCGGAACTGCCGTGTCTTGCCGCGTCCATTGCGTTCGACCCTGCCCTGCGCTGCGCTTCTGCAAACGTCACCAGAAGAATAGAATTAGCCACTGCAATGCCGATGGCCATGATTGCTCCCATGAATGATTGTATGTTCAGCGTGGTCCCCATTAAGCTCAACGCCACAACCACTCCAGCCAACGTTGCTGGCACTCCCAGCACAATGGCCACTGCCAAGCGGAACGATTGAAAGTTAGCGGCCAGTAACAAGAAGATCGCCGCAGCAGCCAGCATCAAGCCATTTTGCAAGCCGCTCAACGTATTTTCCAGCGGCGGCACTTGTCCACGCACGTTCACCGTCATGCCCTTGGGCGGCGTTCCAGCCCTGGCGATAGCGGCCCGAATTTGTTTAGCCGCATTGCCCAGCGGAATGCCGTGGATGTTGGCCGTCAAGCTCACCACTCGTTGCATGTTGTAACGTTCCACCAACCCTGTTGCTTTCCCCAGTTTGATGTCCGCCACATCACCCAACAACGGTCGCGATTCCCCATTCTGCATCACTGGCAAATTGGCCACATCGTCCAAAGACTGCATACGGTTTTGGGGGATCTCTACTTGAATTTGAAATGCATTGCCCGATGCCGGATCGCGCCAATAGTTGGGTTCAATAAATCGGCTGGAAGAAGTGGCCATCACCAATGACCGAGCCACGTTGGACATGGTGAGCCCAAACTGCCCGGCCCGTTCACGGTCAATCTGAACATCAAGAGTTGGATAGTCAAACGATTGGGCGTATTGCAGATCGCGCAACGAAGTTATCTTCTTCAACTCCGTTTCCACCTTGGCTGCAAATTCTCGACTGGCTGGGAGTGATGGACCTTGCACCGCCACTTCGATAGGGGTCGGCGAGCCGAACGCCATCACTTCACTTACAATATCGCCCGCTTCAAATGTGAATTTCACATCGGGCATGGCCTTGGACAAAGCATCGCGCAACCGCTCGCGCATCGCCTCGCCACGCAACTTCGCCGATGGCTTCAGCGCCACTTGCATCACCGCTTCATGCGGTCCACTGGTCCACAGAAAAATCGTATTGATGGGATAGCTGGCGGGCTGCACGCCGATGAAGCTGCTGCTAATTTCAATATTTTCAGCGCCGATTTCCTGCTCGATCACTTCCAGCGCTTTCAGTTCCAACAGCTCTGTTCGTTCAATTCTGGTACCTGAAGGCGCCCGTAGCCGCAGTTTGAACTGCCCGGCATCGACAGTTGGAAACAGTTCTGTTCCCAGTTTCGGAAGCACCATCCAAATCAAAAGGCAGGAACCAACTAAATAAAAGGCAACCACTGGCCAACGCAACTTTAGGATCAAATCTAAATACGCCGAATAGCCGCGCTGCAAAACACTTTGTTCATTCACCGCCGTGCCCTTGCGCATCAACCAGGTGGCCAGTACAGGCACTAGCGTGCTGGAAAGCAAGTAGGAACTGACCATGGCGGCAGCCACAGCCAAGGCCAGCGGAACAAACAATTGGCGACCCACACCCACCATGAAAAAGCTGGGTAGAAACACAGCCAGGATGGAGAGCATGGCCAGAAAGCGGGCAGCGGCTGTTTTGCGACATGCTTCTAAAACACCGGCAGCTCGGCTCGACCCCGCAGCCAGGTGCGCATGAATATTTTCAATTTCCACAGTGGCTTCGTCCACTAAGACACCCACGGCAAGGGCCAGGCCACCCAACGTCATAATATTGATCGTCTGCCCAAACACCCATAGCAAACTAACGGCGGAGAGTAATGAAATGGGTATGGTAAGCACCACAATCAAGGCTGAACGCCAGTCGCGCAGGAACAGCAATACCATCAATGCGGTAAGCAGCGCACCCAGCGCAGCCTCGCTGATCAAGCTCTTCAATGAATCCGTCACGAAACGGGATTGATCGAACTCCACCCGCACATCGACACCTTCCGGACACGCTGCTTTCATCGCGGGCAACGCTTCCCGAACTCGACGAATCACGTCCAATGTAGATGCATCGGAACGCTTGGTGATCTGCATGTACACTGTCCGCTTACCATTCACATGAGCGTAAGCCGTTGGGATGTCAGTGCCACTTTCTACCGTCGCAATATCGCGCAGAAACACTGGTGGATACTGTCCAGGGCGTACCGGAGCCTCCAGCAGTTCCGGCAGAATTCCACCCAAAGCTGCATTGGTTGTCGCAAAACGATTCAAGTCACCAATCCGAATATTGCCCGCAGGCATCACAGTGGAAGCCTTGTTCACCGCCGACATTGCCTCTTCCGGTGAAATTCGATATGCACGAAGTTTGTCAGGATTCAGCCGCACCACAATCGTTCGTTGATTGCCTCCAAACGGCGGCGGCGCGGAGACTCCAGGCAACGTTGCGAACAAGGGACGCACGCGGTTCAAAGCGAAATCCTGCATCTCACTGGGGCTATGCGTGGCGCTGGAAAAAATCAGTTGGCCGATGGGGACGCTGCCACCGTCGAACCGGGTAATAAACGGCCCCACCACTCCAGGCGGCATAAAGGCGCGCGCCCGCGTGACGTATCCCACTACTTGAGCCATGGCCTGATTCATATCCGTCCCCGGATGAAAGAACAGCTTCATTAACGCGGCACCTTGAATGTTTTTTGACTCCACATGTTCAATGCCGCTGATGTAGAGGAAGTGATATTCGTAGTAATAAGTCAGGTAGCCTTCCATTTGCAAAGGGTCCATACCGCCGAAGGGTTGGGCCACGAAGATGGCTGGCTGACCGATCTCAGGGAAAATATCGGCAGGCATCCGCTGGGTCGCAAGATAAGAGCCCAACAGAATTGCAACCACCGCCACCAGAATGGTGATCGGCCTGCGCATTGCGGTAAGAACAAGCCACATGAACTTTTGAGTATCCCTTTACTTCGCCAAATCCAGAAATGGTTGCAAGTCACCCGCTGCAATTGTCAGCGCTAGTTCCGCTCGCCAAACATTCAGCCGAGCCATGGAATTATCCACTTCAGCCTGCGCCAGCATTCGTTGCGCATCGGCGACTTCCAGCAAGGTGCCCAGGCCAGCCCGATAGCGTGCAGTGGCTTGTTCCAAAGTAATTTTAACGGCGGATACCTGCTGCGGCGTGACCCCAGCAATCTTTCGGGCACCATCTATCATTGCCTGCGCACGCTCCATTGCTCCATGAACTTCCGCTCCTATCAAAATTTTGCGGGCTCTCTCTTTCCGCTGATTCGCAGCTTCAATTTCTTTCTTGATCCGTTGCGTCTTAAATTCCAGCGCGGCCCATGTCATGGAAAATCCCATGGCCCAGTTGCCAGTGTTCGGACCCAATCCATTGGCCCAACTCTGATCTGGACCCACCACACTTGCCCCCGTGCCACGTCCGAACAGCGCGGCTTGGGCATTGAAGCGGGGATACAAAGACAGATCCAGCATTGCCTCCCGTGCCTTCACTTCTTCAATGACAGCGGCCTGTTCCAGCAACGCCGGATGAAACGCTCCAAATGACGTATAGAGGTGGTTGGGCGGAAGTTGATCAAACTTGCCGGGGTCAATCTCTACCCCTGCGGCATTCAATCCCATCATTTGCCCCAGTGCCGCCCGGGCAACATGTTCCGATTGCTGTGCTTGAAACAGGAACACTTGGGCCACCGCTTGTTCCGCTTTCACTCGAGACAAATCGGCACCTGGACGAAGTTCCGCTCGCGTCAGAGCTCCCACAATCGTTTCCAACTGTTGAGTGCGTTCAATGGCCGCCTGTGCCGCTTCAATATTCTTGCGGGCAGCCAAGATGATTAAATACGCATCAGCCGTTGCCGCAGCGACTTCCAATCTGGTCCGCACCACCCCCAACTCAGCACGACGACGCGAGGCACTGGCGACGTCCACCCCTGCTTGTCGTAAACCGAAATCATAGGGCTCCCAGGAAACCAATACGCCAGCGGCCGTGCCAAACACATTGCGAAACCTTGAAGCGTCCAGCACTGGACCGGAAATAGATGGGATCACCGCGTTGGGCAGCAACATGCCATAAACATTGTTATGCGTGGCCCGGTTAGCTTGCAGAAGGAAATCGGCACGCGGCAGATAGGCGGTTCGAGCCAAGGCAACCGATGCTGAGGCAGCCGACACCTGTTCCAATGAAACTTGAACCGATGGGTAAAACTTAGTCGCCCGAGAAACAGCAGCATCAAGCGTGATGACGTCCTGCGCCAGCAGCAAGCTCGTAGTAAAAAATAACAGAATCAAAATTCGCACAAGAAGCAAATTGCACTTTACCACATCAGTATTTTTTGAAGATGTCTGTCTGCATTTCAACTGTTCAGCAACCGCGCAGCTCGAAGCGCAAAGTACGTCAAGATCAACCCCGCCCCGGCGCGCTTAATCGACGTCAGGGACTCCATCATCGCCCTCTCCTCGTCAATCCAGCCATTCCTCACCGCAGCCATGATCATGCTGTACTCACCACTCACCTGATACGCCGAAATAGGTGCATCGAACCGATCCCGAGCCTCCCGAATAATATCCAGGTAGGGCATCGCCGGCTTCACCATAATCATGTCCGCCCCTTCCTCCAAATCCATCTGAATTTCCCGCATCGCTTCCCTGGCATTGGCCGGATCCATCTGATAACTTCGTCGATCCCCAAATTGTGGCGTCGATTCTGCTGCCTCCCGAAAAGGTCCGTAGAAGGCGCTGGCAAACTTAGCGGCGTAGCTCAAAATTGGAGTGTTGGAGAAACCCTCTTTATCCAATGCAGAACGAATGGCCGCAACGCGACCATCCATCATGTCCGATGGCGCCACAATGTCTGCACCAGCCCTGGCGTGGGATACCGCACCTTTGGCCAGCCATTCCAATGTGATGTCATTATCCACATCGCCTTTGATCACCTTGCCGCAATGGCCGTGGCTGGTGTATTCGCAGTTGCAGACGTCGGTTATCACCAACAGCTCCGGCAGTTCCCGCTTGATGGCAGTAATGGCGCGCTGCACAATCCCATCATTTGCAAACGCTCCACTGGCTTCTTCGTCCTTTTGATCGGGGATGCCGAAAAGAATCACACCGCCGATGCTGGCCGATTGGGCGTCCCTACAGATCTCAATTGTCTGATCGATGGACGTCTGATAATTCCCCGGCATGGAACTGATTTCCTTGCGCACACCTTCCCCATTCACCACGAATAGAGGAAGAATAAAGTTCGCTGGTTCCAGACTGGTTTCACGAACAATACGGCGGATTTGAGGAGTCGCGCGAAGACGGCGTAGACGTTGTATGGGGAAGGCCATAAGCCCGATTATAGCGATCTACAGCAAGCCCCAAACAGGTCTGGCCACCAGTGCCGTGATCACGCCCAGAATCAAGCCGATTACCGGCTTCTGTTGCGCCAGTGCACCCAGGGCCGAAAAGCCCAGGGCTAGAATGACGATAAAGAATTTTCCAAGAGCTAGGATTCTTGCCGTATACGCCCAACTATCGTCTGCACCATGAAGAAGTTGCTGCAACAACGAATAGTTTTCCACCAGATCAAACAGCCCGGCGGCAATCACGGCGATACTTAAGATCAGACCAAATCCTGCAAGCGGCCAGCCGTTTTCCTCAAAACCATCCCTCGCCCAAAGGCATGCCAGACTGATCGCAGTGACATAGGCCACGCAGAATAGAAAATCGAAGCCAAGGCAAAAACTGGCCGACCGAAGCCCTTCCGATCCCCAGGCTGTCATTAATTTCTGCGATTGTTGTACCGACCCGGACAACGCCCAGGCAACCAAAGCATGCGGCGTAATCTTATCGAGTGAAGAGGAAGCCAGCATTGAACCGATGGCCGAAACAATGGTCAAACAGATGGACCAGGGCCAAAGGGTAGAGCTCCAAAGCGACTGACGCATTCTATGGAGTATTACATTGTCCGGTGCAGTTTCGCTCACTTACCTTCTGAACAGGACCCAGCGCACCTGCCCCGTCCAACGTCGGTCGGCGGATGCTGTATGTTTCTGAAAGCGATTTGTTAGGACCAGGAACCTTTTCAATAATCTGCTGCTCACGAAATTCAGGGGGATCGGCAGCAGCGCGGCCAGCAGGGTTTGGACCAAAAACATCCACCTTAGTGACGCTGGAACCATCCTTGCGAGTTTGCGTTTCACTCACAGTCTGATTCGTCAAACGCAATTGTCCGCCGTCTTGATAGAACATTGCCTTCGATTCTTTAACCACGCCATCTTTCTCTTCTTTTGCAATCGTCAGTCTTCCCGCAGGTTGCAGATTACCATTTACATCGCGACGTTCAATGGACACATCTTCCTGGGACGAAGTCTTGCTTGCTACAACCCTTCCCTGCTGTCGCTCCACCACCACCTCACCATTGGGAGTCCCGCGGACAAGGGTGGTTTCGTAGGTGCTCGCATTCTCACCCGCTGGCCTGCTCACTTTAGATTCTTTTTCCCCAAGGGTGAAATTCCCATTGATATCGGAATAGTAAACGGCGCGATCCGTGCTGGTTGATCCATCGGAATTCTTCCGTTCACTGGTAACCATTCGTTGCGGCTGACCGGGATTCCCGTTGTCATCGTAAGGAGTCACCACACGTTCCACCACTTTCGAGGTCTCCGTTTTGCTAATCAGTTTCTCTTCCACTTTTTCCCGTGGCGCGCTGTTTCCATTCATCGTGACACCCATTTGTGTAAACGTGGTGTCGCCGTTTTTCGAAACAGATTGATGAGATTCACCGGCGGAAACGCGGTTGCCGTTGACGTCGAAGGTATAGCTTCCAGAGCTACTTTGGGATTGCGCCATTACGACGAAAGGGAGAAGAAAAAGTACACAGCACTTCATACTCCACAATCTAAGGCGAAACAGGGTCATGGGGCAATCGGGAAAACACCTGAGGACTCCACTAAGGTCTTTGGCAGCACTTCATTCATAGATCCTTGCCGGTATCCTTCCAAATCGATGGTCACATAGTGAAAGCCTAATGGCTTGAAGATCGCCGTCATCCGGGCAAATATTTCCCGGTCCAGAGCCTTGTCCAGCTCTTCTGGAGCAATCTCAATGCGAACCAGCTTATCGTGAAATCGCACGCGAAATTGTCGGAATCCCAGAGCTTTCAATTCTTCTTCACCAATTTCCACCGTCTTGATGGTTTCGCGCGTCACAGCCGTTCCATACGGCACCCTGGAGCTTAAGCACGCCGAAGCCGGACGATCCCACGTTGGCAGACCAGCCAGTCGGGAGAGTTCACGGATTTCCGCTTTACTCAAATTGGCATCAACCAAAGGCGATTGCACTTTATGATTCTTAGCGGCACGTTGACCGGGTCGGAAATCGCCCAGGTCGTCCGTATTCACGCCGTAAATCACGTTGATGATGCCACGTTCCAGGCACACCTGATCCAGGCGGGTAAACAATTCGTCTTTGCAATGAAAGCAACGGTTGGAATCGTTCTTCACATAATCTGGATTCTCAAATTCGTACGTTTCAATGTACTCATGACGAAATCCAAACTGCTGGGCGAATTTTTCTGCGTCGCGTTTGTGAGATTCGGGAATAGATGCGGAATCAGCAGTAATGGCAACAGCCTGATCACCCAATACTTGATGAGCAGCCCAGGCCAGGTACGCCGAATCTGTGCCACCGGAGTAGGCGATAATCACCCGTTCCATGTCGCTAAGCAGGCGGAATAACTTTTCCTGTTTGGCAGTAAGAAGATCGGGATTTAACGCAACGGGAATATTTAAGTTGACCAACGTGGCCATAGATTCAATTATAGATCTTAAGATTTGATGGGACCAAATGTTAGAATTCGAAGATGGACGTACAGATCGGGGATCACGAACGTGAGGGGATTGTAATAGTAGACCTCAAGGGTCGCTTAGTTGCTGGTGAAAACGTTGCCGCACTGCGCGAAAAAGTGGCATCGTTGATATCCAATGGCAAAGTAAACGCGGTATTAAACTTGGCCCATGTCGATTACATTGATTCTTCCGGCCTGGGAGCGCTCGTGATGTGCTTCACCTCTCTGCGCCGAGCGGAAGGTAAATTGAAGCTGCTCAATTTGACGCGTCGCAATGTAGAGCTACTGGTATTGACCAAACTGGAAACCGTCTTTGAGGTATTCGACGATGAACAGCAGGCCGTCAATAGCTTTTTCCCAAATCGGGAAATCCGCAGGTTCGATATTTTGAGTTTCATCCAGCAGCAGAAGGCAGACGGCAAGTTATGAGAGCGATGCTGGCCGAAGGCAGTCAGGCACCCGAATTCACGTTGCAGCGGATGGATGGCAGCACCATTTCATCATCTGAAATTGCTCAAAAAGGTCCGGTACTTTTTGCCTTCTTCAAAATTTCCTGCCCCATTTGCCAGTTCACGTTTCCATTTTTGGAACGCTTGTCAAAGAACTCGAAGTTGCAGGTGATCGGCATCAGTCAGAACGATGCGGAAGGCACTGCGGAATTCAACCAAGCCTTTGGAATCAGCTTCCCTACTTTGTTGGACTCGGAAGAGACGGGATTTAAGGCTAGCAACGGATTCGGCATTTCCCACGTACCATCAATGTTTGTGGTGGAACCAGACGGTAAAATTTCGGCAGCAGAGCAAGGCTTCACCAAACTTCTACTGGAAGAGTTAGGGGAAAGAGCCGGAGTTGCCGTCTTTTCACCTGCTGAAAAAATACCCCTTTATAAACCTGGTTGAACATCCAACAACTAGCCTTCCCGTGAGGAGGGTCGCTACGCTAAACTAAAAGGAATCAATGGCACTGATCGGTGAAATTTTCGGTTCGGCGGCAGCAATCGCCAAAGGCATGAGCGTCACTTTCAAAGAGATGATGCAGCCCACAGTTACGGAAGACTATCCGGACGCCCCGGTTAACTTTCAGGAACGCTATCGCGGGTCGCATGTGTTGCAGCGCGATGCCCACGGCATGGAAAAGTGCGTAGCTTGTTTTCTGTGCGCAGCAGCTTGCCCAGTGAATTGCATTTACATTGAAGCTGCCGAAAACACCGAACAGCAACGAATTTCCGGCGGTGAACGGTACGCCGAAGTTTATAACATCGATTATTCCCGTTGCATCTTTTGCGGATTCTGCGTGGAGGCCTGCCCCACTGATGCGATCACCCACGGACATGGTTTTGAATTGGCAAGTTACAATACTTCCACGTTGGTGATGCGCAAGGAAAATATGCTGGTGCAAATCCCAGTTGGCGTACATGCTCCGGTAGTGCATGAAGAGGTCGCTGGCGGTCATTAGGCCCGGTGGTTATTCCCCGAGCACTTCCCATTTCACGTCATCCATTGGCTGTGTCAAATCACCAATTGGAGAGCGAAGCGTTTCTTTCATCGCCCCAAATGCAGCAAGGGGTTGATCATTTTTCAAAATTTCATTTGGTTCGCCTGATGGGTCGTTGTTGTCTTGATTCATGTCTGATTATAAGGCTGGTTTTAAATTCTCCACCAATAAACGGCAGGCTGAATTCCCAATGCCATCTAGTTTTCCTGGAGCGAAGCGTATCAGGTCTTCGAAAAACCGCTCCCTGGCGGTCACGGCTCGAGGGAGCGGTCTTTTAACCACGGGTTATCCCAACAAAGGGCCCAATCTGACAACAAAATAGGAGAAACTAACAACATGACCCGTCGTGACTTGTTAGCCGCACTTTCCGCCGCCCCTCTGGCCCACGCCGCCACAGAGAAGTCTCCCCCAGCCCCACCCGTAGCTCTAGCCAAATGCGCATCCTACGATGACGGGCTCACCGAAACACTATCCACTATGTTCGATCAACTCGGTGGCCTTGGGCGTGTGGTGAAAAACAAAACAGTCACCGTCAAACTGAACCTTACCGGCTCCCCAGCCCTCAAATTTCAAGGGCGACCCCTGGGTGTCACCCACTATTCACATCCCAAAATGGTGGGTGCAGTCGCCTACCTGTTGACCAAGGCCGGTGCCAAACGAGTGCGATTTGTGGAAAGCGCCTGGGCTAGCTCTGGACCCTTGGAAGAATACATGCTCGATTCCGGCTGGAACGTGCGTCAGTTGAAATCCATCTCTCCTAACGTGATTTTTGAGAACACCAATGCACTTGGCTCGAGCAAGAAATATCACCGCTTCGCCGTGCCCGGCGGTGGATCTATTTTCCCCGCTTACGACCTGAACACCGCCTACGACGAAACCGACGTGATGATGAGCATGGCCAAGCTGAAAGATCACGCCACTTGCGGAATTACCCTTTCCATGAAGAACATGTTCGGAATCACTCCGGCATCCATTTATGGTGACGATGCAGGCAAGACTGATCCAAACGAGAGCCCCACCAAAGGCCGCGTGGATACCTGCCATGTGGGGAAACGGCAACCCGCAGCTTGCTCTCCGGCAGAAAAGAACTCGGCATCCAGTCGCGATCCGGGCTATCGGATGCCGCGCATTGTTGCTGATTTGAACGCCGCCAGACCCATTGATATTGCCTTAATTGACGGCATTGAAACAGTGGCCGGTGGCGAAGGTCCTTGGATTCGCGGCATTCGTCGGGTCACCCCCGGTTTACTTGTCGCAGGGTTCAATGCCGTCACAACTGACACGGTGGGAACCGCCGTGATGGGGTACGATCCAAGGGCTCCCAAAGGAGTCGCCCCGTTCCAAAAGTGCGACAACACTTTGCTGCTGGCTGAGACCTTGGGACTGGGTAGCGCCGACCTCAAAAAGATCGAAGTCCGGGGCATCTCCATTTCCGTAGCAAAATATTCATTCAACTGGTAATGGATAACGGGTAAACTATAGGGTAAGTTGCTGGATTGCAACCAGTTGCATGACCCTTTTGAACTTTCTTCTTTCCTCGCTACCCAAATTCAGTTGGACGGCAGCGGTTGACATAGCCGTTGTCGCACTGATCATTTACAACTTCATTTTGATTGTCCGGGGACGTCGTGCAGCCAATATTTTAACGGGCATTGGCGCCTTGGTCATGATCTATGGATTGGCCACCTATTTTAAGCTGGAACTGCTGCGCACCAGTTTGGCCAACTTGGCCCCCTATACGGTTTTGGCGCTCATCGTAATGTTCCAATCGGAAATCCGCAGACTACTGGCGCGGCTGGGACGGCGTCGTATGGTGGGTTTTGGTACGCGAGCGCAACGGCGCGAAACAATTGATGAAATCCTCCTGGCCGTGCAGCAACTGGCCCAGACTCGCACCGGTGCGCTGATCATCATGGAGCGTGATATTGGTCTGCGCACTTTTGTGGAAAGTGGTGTGCCCATGGATGCAGTGATTTCCAGAGATTTATTGCTCTCCATTTTCCAACATGGAGGGGCCATGCACGATGGAGCAGTGGTGGTGCAAGGTGGCCGAGTTTCCGCAGCGGCCTGCTTCCTGCCACTCACCATGAAGCCAGGCTTGGCCCGTTCCTTAGGTACAAGACACAGGGCGGCAATTGGCGTTACTGAGGAAACGGATTGCATTTCCATCATTGTCAGTGAAGAAAGCGGTCATATTTCCATTGCTACCTTTGGCGATATTGAACAGGATCTAACCATTGATCGGTTGGAACATCGCTTGATGAACCATTTTGGCCGCCGATTCCAGGAAGCAAAAAGCTTTCGACGGCATGCCGAGTCTCCCGAACCAGAGGAGGCCATGGAACCTTGAAACTTCGCTGGCTCACAGAGAATTTTGGATGGAAGCTGTTGAGTATCGCCGTGGCCTTTTTACTTTGGCTGGCCATTGTTGGCGAACCAGAGCAATCCATTGCCATCAGCATTCCCATTGAATACAAAAACATTCCGCCAGACCTTGAAATCAGTTCTGAAGTACCTGATAAGTTGCGGGTAGAGGTACGTGGACCATCGCGAAGGTTGAGCCCCGCAGGCCTTGCCGCCTCAGCCGTGATTATTAATTTAGCGTCGGCCAATCAACCTGGGGAACGCACATTTACCATTGAGGAATCCAACCTGGAACTGCCCGCCGGGGTGACCATGAGTCGCGCTGTGCCTTCGCAAATCCGGGTGAAATTTGAGCGTCGCACGGCCAAAGATATTCCCGTAAAAATTACCCTGGAAGGGGAAACAGCAGCGAATTACCGAATCAAACGGGGCGAGATCAACCCTCAGGTATTGCGCATCATCGGACCAGAGAGCCGGGTCAACCGGGTAATGTTTGCTGAAACAGATCCGATAGATATAAGTACCCTTATTGGCGCAGGTGTGTTCCGAGTACAAACTTTTATTGGAGATCCACAAGTGCGCATTGATGGAACTGGTGCCGTGACGGTGGAAATAGAAATGGAAAGGATTCCAACAACAAAATGATAAAAACAAGACAGCTATTTGGAACGGATGGAATTCGGAGCGTAGCAGGAAAGTACCCGCTAGATCAGCCGACAGTTTACGCCATCGGTTGCGCGTTGGGGAAATGGGCGAAGAAGACGGCGGCTGGCGGACATGCGGAAATCGTCATTGGCATGGATACTCGCGAATCGGGCCCATGGATTGCCGAAATGGTGGCATGTGGGGCAGCTCAGTATGGCGTGAATGTACGATTTGCTGGTCTGGTAACCACTCCTGGCATCGCGTATTTGACCAGAACTCGCGATTTCGTTGCTGGGGTAATGATTTCCGCCTCACACAATCCTTTCGAGGACAACGGGATCAAGGTTTTTGGCCACGATGGCTATAAACTTTCCGATGACCGGGAATTGGAAATGGAAACAGTGATCTTTGAGGTTCTAGCCAACGCAGAAGTCCCCAAACCCGCAGTTTTGACTGTCGATGAAGGGCTGGACGCCGCTTACGTCGATTTCCTGGCATCCAGTTTTGAGGGAACACTCAAAGGGAAAAAGTTTGTCCTGGATTGTGCCAACGGCGCCTGCTCGCACTTGGCTCCAGAACTGTTCCATCGGCTAGGTGCGGAAGTTGTGGCGCTGTCCATGGAACCGGATGGTCGGAACATCAACCTGGGATGCGGTGCATTGCACCCAGAACGCCTGCAGAAGGCTGTTGTAGACGCCGGTGCTGACGCTGGGGTGGCTTTTGATGGCGACGCCGATCGCGCCATTCTGGTGAGCGCTTCCGGAAAGATCGTAGACGGTGACCAGATGCTGTTGATCGCAGCCCGTGCCTTGAAAGCGGCCGGAAAGCTGCCCGGAAACGTGGTCGTAGCTACGGTCATGTCGAATATGGGGCTGGAAGTGGCCTTAGAGGCCGAAGGGATTCGCTTGGATCGCACTCCGGTAGGCGATAAATACGTGTTGGAAGAGATGATCCGCACCGGTGCCGCAATTGGTGGGGAACAGTCCGGCCACGTAATTTTTCACGAATACGCCACCACTGGCGACGGCATGCTTACGGCCATGCGGATCTTTGAGCAGATGGCGAAAACTGGCAAGACTCTGGATGAATTGGCGGCTGGTCTGGAAATTTATCCGCAGCGCTTGGTGAATGTCCGGGTGCGGGAAAAGAAGCCGATGAGCGATATTCCTCCGGTGATGGAAGCCATCCGCGAATGTGAGGATTACTTTCACGGCAAGGGTCGCGTTTTGGTTCGTTATTCCGGTACCGAATCTCTGGCAAGGGTGATGGTGGAGGGCCCGGAACTGTTGCACGTGGAACGTTTCGCTGAATCGGTTGCCGCCGTGCTTCGCCATGAACTAGGCGCGTGACATATCATATTCTTCATGAGTCGAACATTACTGTTTCTTTTTTGCGCCGTCGGCTTGATGGCGCAAGGACCAAGAGTCCATACCAAAACTTTGCCAGGTGAAGATTGGACTGCGCTTTTTAATGGCAAAGATCTCAACGGTTGGGTGGAAGTGGGCAAGGAAAAGTGGCTGGTGGAAAGTGGAACCCTCCACGGAATGGCCGTTTCCAAAGACTACGGCTATTTGAAAACTGCCAAAAACTACAAGGATTTCCATCTTTCTTTACGATTCAAATGCGAAGGCGATGGCAATAGCGGCGTCTTCTTCCATTCTGAATTTAAGCCCGGAACTGCCGAAGTCACCCAGGGGCTGCAATTCGAAATCGACTGCACCATTGGCGAGCATACCGGGGGAATTTATGGCGATGGTCGGGGATGGGTGGTTTGGCCATCACCGGAAAACGAAACAGTTGTGCGCCAGGATGATTGGAATGAATACCTGTTAAAAGTGGAAGGCAACCACTACGTTTCCCGCCTGAACGGTGTGGTGATGGTTGATTTTACAGATCCCAAGCCAAAGTCGTTTGATGGTGGCATTTCCTTGCAACTGCATTCCGGCGGTTCTGGAAACATGCGTTTCAAAGACATTATGATTCGCGATTTGACCAAGAAGTAAACCCGCAGAACAGCAGTGACCAAAGCAGGCATCCCCAGGCGAACCAATCGCCATTGCGTGTATAGAACGTTGTCTGCTTGATCCAGGAAAAGGGTAGCCGAGCGGATGTTTCCACAAACTCTGGAACCCGCTTGGCTATTTTTCCAGAAGGATCAATGGCAACGGTATGCCCGTTATTGGTGGCCCGCAGCAACCAGCGATTATTTTCCACCGAACGCATCCGGGCCAGTTCTAAATGCTGTTCCCTTGCCGCTGTCTTGAAAAAATATCCATCGTTGGTCAGCATCACCAACACTTCATCGCCTTGAGCCGCAAATTGACGCACATGGTTGGGCAGCGCCGATTCGTAGCAGATGAACACTCCCACCCTGTGACCATCCACCGAAAAATCGGAGGTGGATTTTCCCGCAGCAAACGTTCCCGTTTCACCACTCACTTTGTTCACCCAGGAAAATAGCGGCGGAACATATTCACCGAACGGGACTAGGTGCATCTTGTCGTAACGGCCGAGGGTCTTGCCTTCCCTGCTGATGAACTCAGCGGAATTGAGGGGATCACCTTTGGGGGTATGAACTACAGTTCCCAGCACAACAGCCACATTGGCCGTCTGCGCCACTTCTAAGACGTGACCACGCAGAATTGCATCGTCCTCGTAATAAATTGGCGCTGGAAGTTCTGGCCAAAGCACCATCGCTGGCTTGCCTTCACCGGCTTTCAATGCGCTTTCCAGACTCAATCGGGCAAGATGCTGCTCTAAAGTTTGCACCGATTCCCAAGTCCAGCGGACAGTTTCCGGATCAATATTGGGCTGCACCGCCACCGCAGATTCCGTTGGCACAGCAACTTCAGGAATTGCAGGCATCAACAGCAAAACCAGCAATGCCAGCAAAGGCGCAGCCAAGTTTCTAGGACGGCGCAACACCAGTAGCGCGGCAGCGGTGCCGGTCATCGCGAATAAAAAGGATAGTCCGTACACGCCCACCCAAGGTGCTAATCGAAGGGGCAAGGCCATGTCCACTCCAGCGTTGCCCAGCAGCAGCCAGGCAAAGTCTGTGGTTGGCTGTTGCGACCATTCCATGCCCGTCCACAACGCTGGGATCGCCAAAATAGCCCATCGCGATGGGATCACGATCGCAGCCAGCAATGAGAAGATTCCGTAATGCAGGGCTCGGATAAAGCAGTACACCAGCAGGGTTCCAAAGCCGCCCCACTCGCCCATGTCACCATGCACGGCAAGCACTGGTGCGAACCAGTAATAGACTCCTAAGGAATGGAGGAATCCCGCACTGTAACCCAACAGGAATCGATGTTTCCAGGGGACCGTTGCCGTCAAGCCAATTACCAGCGGAGCCAGTGTCAGCGGTGCCAGCCAATACCAGTTCCAGCCAGGATAGATCACCACCAGGCATAGTCCCGTTAGTAGGGCCAGCAGGTAGTTTCTGGCATTGAGATTCACGCCGGAGTCAGCTTCCCGGTGGCCTCTTCTTCCACCAAATCGGCCATGTACGAAGATCGGACAAACGGACCACTAAAGACCATCTCAAAGCCTATCGAAAGACCATAATCGCGCAATTCATCAAATTCCGCAGGGGTCACATAACGGGCTACTGGCAGATTACGACGGGTAGGTTGCAGATACTGGCCGATAGTGGCCACGTGAACACCAGCCTCGCGAATGTCGCGCAGCAGCTCCTTCACTTGATCTTGCGTCTCACCCAGCCCAACCATCAGCCCGGATTTGATCAGAGCCTCCGGGCGATGCTTACGTGCGAAAGAGAGCACATCCAGCGATTGCTGATAGCGGGCTTGCGGACGAACAGAACGATACA